>CAYOGP010000128.1:0-6187 GCA_964403555.1 uncultured Spirochaetales bacterium
GGCCCGCTCATTAGATGGTTGACGGGAAGAACTTGTGCTGCGCCCGCTGAAGCCAAACCCCCATCTGATCGAAGTATACGGAGGGTCACGCCATCCAAACGATCAGTTAATTCAGCTTCAAGGTTCTTAACATACGACTCGACTGCCGGTCGTACGTAAGAGTTCGCGACGGTAGTAACAGTACGCTCGTATTCCATCATTTCAGGAATTACATCGAAAGAAATCGATACAGGAATTCCATCCAACACATCCTCAGCAATTTCCCGAACTCGCTTTTCGTGAATTGGGTTTTCAAACGAATTGATAAGACTTACCGTAAGAGCCTCAATCCCTGCGTCTTTCAATTTCAAAAGGGCCTCTCGGGCCTGAGCCTCATCTAAGGGACGCACCACAGAACCATCTGCGCCAATCCTCTCAGAAACTTCAGTAGTGAGCTCTAATGGTGCCAACGGAGCGGACGGTACATAAATTACCCAGCCGCCAAGACCGCCCGGAACAAATGAACGGGCAATCTGAAGAACCTGACCATAACCCTCGGTCGTGACAAGCCCGACCCGTGCACCTCCCGACGTCAACATGGCATTTGTGGCCACAGTTGTGCCGTGCATCACCTGAGAAATCTGTCCAGGCTTAATACCTGCCTTCTCACACGCTCTCGTTATCCCGTTTAAAACACCTACCGACGAATCAGCAGGTGTCGAAGGCACCTTCGAGGTAACGCGCTGTCCAGTTTCGTCATCAACAAGAAGTACATCGGTGAAAGTACCTCCAACGTCCACACCTAACCGATGTGCCATTTAGTCCCGCCCAGACCGAAGTGCTGTCCCCGGCAAGGCTCCGGAATGTACATTGTTTTCAAAAAGGACCGTCCCATTCACAATCGTGTATTCAATACCTTCGGCTGGCATTACAAGCCTTCTTCCTCCTCCGGGCAAATCTTCTCTCATATCTCCGCGTCTTTTTGATCCAACGCTGCTCATATCAAATATTGCAAAGTCTGCGGCAGTGCCGACTTTAATACGCCCGCGTGTTGTGAGCCCATAAAAATCAGCGGGTTCAGATGTGATCCTCTTTATAGCATGCTCGAGGGACATCACCTCTTTTTCTCGAACCCACGTCCCCAGAAGGTATGTCGTGTAACCTGCGTCACATAGCATGTCTACGTGAGCGCCTCCATCGGAAAGGCCGATCATTGCTCTCGGATCCGTAATTAGCTCTGGTATGCGTGACTCATCAGCATTAAAGAGCTCGTAAGAGTATTGAAGTTCAAGGTTGTCTTCTATTGCGAGATCCAAGAAAGTGTCCATCCCATCCCGTCCGCGTTCTCGAGCAACATCTTCAACCGTACGTCCCACCAACTCTTGCAATTCAGGATTCCCTACCTGATTTATCACTGCCCGATCCCACTTTCCCGAAAAGATTCTTGGATTTTCAAGCTCTTTCCTGAATCCATCGCGAAGACTTGTTGAACGGTAGACTTCTTTTTGTTCTTCCACTGTTCTATTGAAAGCAGGATTGAAACAGTCAATGTTTGCAAATAAAAATGGGTTACGAAGATCAATCTGAACAAGAAGAGGGCGCACTGTGACTTGCGGGATTGCTCCCCTTTCCAGAAGTGGAGCCGTATCTCGAAGTGTCTGCTGAGGTGCCTCGGGTTTGTCGTCTCTGTTCAAAAGAGCGAGCCAAGTAACCGGTCTCTGGCTCTCACTCAGAAGAAGATCAAGAAGTTCAAATTCACTTTCGTCGACCACAGAAACATCTTTGGTAAGCGCCAGTTCAATCGATCCCCGACCTCTTTCTTGTAGTACCCTACAGTAGGCCCGTAATTCCTCTACGTCTGCTTTGCGACATGCTAAAGGCCGCCCCTTATAGCCAATATGTTGGGCAAGATTTGTCGTACTGAAACCAAATGCACCGGCGTCTACTGCCTGGCCAAGCAAACTCGCTATCTCGGACCGCTCATCACTACTTGCCTCTCGCTCCATGGATTCTTCACCCATCACAAAGTGCCTGAACGGGGACAACGGAGCCATAAATCCGAGATTTACTCCCGAGCCGCGGCGTTCCGCCGCGTTCATGTATTCCGGAAACGTCTCCCAATCCCATGTGACGCCTTGGTTAAGAACATCAAACGGGATCGCCTCGACATTAACGAGGTCCCACGCAGCAATCTCACGGCTTTCTGGCCGACAAGGTGCCAGCCCAACCCCACAGTTGCCCATAACGAGGCTCGTAACACCATGCCAGCAAGACGGAGTAGTTAGATGATCCCAACAAATTTGCGCATCGTAGTGTGTGTGTGGATCAACGAAGCCAGGTGCAACTACTAAATCAGAAGCGTCGATCACTCGATCGGCGTAACCGTCGACTTTGCCAATCTCAGCAATCTTTCCGCCTTTTACAGCAATATCTCCGTGGAAGCGAGAAGCCCCTGTTCCATCCACAATCGTTCCATTTCGAATTATAAGATCATAAGACATAGCTTTCTCCTTACAGAATTACTGACCAATCGCACCCGACTCACGTAATTGACTTAACTCAGCTTCAGAAAGTTTTAGATCTTCTCTAAGAATATCATCCGTACCTTCTCCCAGTTGAGGTGCAGCACTGAAATCAACATGACTTTCGGAAAGTCGTGAGGGAAAACCTAAGAGCTCGACATCGCCCCATGCAGGATGAGAAATCTTCTCGACAAACCCGCGAGCTCTTAGATGAGGATCCGTCATCAAATCGGCCGTGTCCAAAACAGCACTGCAAGGCACACCGCCGTCTGCCAGCATTTTCATTACTTCGTATTTGGTGTAGTCGGATGCCCAACCCTCTATTACCTCGCGAAACGCGGCCGCATTCTTGATTCGGGCCTTCGGAGATCCAAATCGAGGATCAGACTCCAAGCCCACATCCTTCATCACATTGCATAAGGATTCCCACATACGGGGAGTTGCCACGACAAAATAAAAGTAGTCGTTCGATCCGAAAGGTTTACAAGCATACATATTGATATCGGGAGACAGTCCCGTACCCGTTCGAGGGGTAGCCTCTTTACCAAAGGCTGTTCCTAAGGCGATCATCGTCCTCATGTAGTAGGTCATAGCTTCTTGCATAGAAATTTCGATCTGCTGCCCTTTTCCAGTTCGAAGCCTTTGGATATAGGCTGCAAGAATTGCCATGCCCAGCTGCATACCTGTTCCGGTATCACCAAGTGTAGGTCCAGGTCTCATGGGAGTTCCATCTGCCTCCCCTGTCACCGAAAAGGCGCCCGACGCAGCCTGGGCAACCATGTCGAAACTCTTGTAATCAGCATAGGGCCCCGTACTGCCAAAGCCTTTAACACTCGCGTATATCAAACTCGGATGAATGGAAGACAACGTGTCGTAATCCAACCCAAGTTTTCTTGCTACTCCAGGCCCATAGTTTTCAACGACAATGTCGTACTTGGGAAGCAGACGGAGCAATATGTCTCGACCTTCAGTAGCGGTCAAATCAATCACTACGCTTCGTTTGTTACTGTTCCAATACAAAAAATACGGTGAATCATCGGTAAAGCCTCCGACACCGCGCCCTGGCTCTCCAACCTCCGGTCTCTCGATCTTTACTACCTCTGCTCCAAGAAGTGCCATAGCCTGGGTACAAGATGGACCTGCCTCGTATTGGCTAAGGTCTAAAATTCGAATACCATCGAGTGCTGGCATAATCGCCCTCCCACAACAATCCTACATCGAAAGACCCCCAGTTGGGCGCAACTATTGAGCGAACTGCACCCAATTGAAGAGAAAACGTTAGAGAGAAAAATGATACCTTTTCACCCCATATTTCCGATTCGGATCTGTCGACAAATTCGTAATACACGACCTAGAGACCAGGCCAGTCGCTCCAGTCTGCGTAGGTCCTATCTATAACCACTCTTCCATTCGCACATGTCAAAATTGCGGTAAATGGCACATTCCAGTCAGGCCCCTTTTCAGGATCGAGCAGGACCGCCTCAACAACTATCGTCGATTCGCAAACGTGTCGGCGCTCAACACGCATCTTTCTTTGCGGTGCCGCCTCTAGAATCACTTTTTCGATTTCCGCAAGTTTCTTGTTTCCTCTAATTTTCCCACTTCCCATGGGATGTACTTCACAGTCCTTCGAGTAGCATTCTAAAGCCATCTTTACGGCGTCTTCGTTGTATAATTTCTCCCACTTTTGAGAGAGCTCAAGAAGTTCTTGATTATTCATTGCACTCCTTTCCATCGGAAAATAAAAGCATGGAGGATAACTCCCAACTGAGCCACCCTTATGGCACCGAATCGGAGTAAACATGAGACAAAGGTACTGCCTCGAATTCTTTTTAGTGTCAATTCTCTTTCTCGGCCTCAACCACTCAGCCGATGCCAGCGAAGACCGCTTCAAAGATGTGGTAATTGAGAAAACTAGGATTACTAATGAGCTCTACATGCTACAAGGACGAGGTGGAAATATTGCCTTACTCGGCGGGCCCGATGGCGTTGTAATGGTTGACGACCAATTTGCTGCGCTAAGCAAACGACTCCTAGAAGCCTCACGCTCTATTTTTAAAGAAGATATCCGGTTTGTCATAAACACACACCATCATGGAGATCATACCGGCGGCAACGAATTTTTTGGGGCAATGGGTTCAACAATTCTCTCTCACGTAAACGTTCGCAGGCATCTCCTCGAGAGACTTAAGTCGTCGGACATTTCTCGCCGTTTTTCCTTACCGATTCTTACGTTTGAGGACACCATTTCTCTTCACGTAAACAAAACAACTATCCGTATTAAACACCTAGCATCGGCACACACGGATGGAGACGCAATCGTTTGGTTCCAACCTCACGACGCAGTGCATCTAGGAGACATTTATTTTAACGGGAAGTATCCATACATAGATGTAGACGCGGGTGGCGAGGTCGAGGGCCTAATAGCTGCCATTAAACTCATACTTTCCCAGGTCAGTGCATCAACAAAGATTATTCCAGGCCACGGAGCCTTATCCAATCGCGATGAGCTTCAAGAGTACTTGTTTATGCTTGAAACGATTCGGAATCGGGCCCTCATTCATATAAACTCTAAGAACAAAGATCCTTCCGGACCGTCGTTAACACGCGACTTCGATGCGAAATGGGACGGCGGCTTCATTTCTTCTAAGCGTTTCCAGGAAATCGTGCTTCGGTCGTTACGCAACCGACATGATAAGATGTTCTAAGAAGCTAAATTCTTCGGAACATCCCGGAATGCTTTACCGGAATCGACCGAAGGAAGTTTAGGTAAACCCAAAACTCGCTCTGAAATAATATTCCTCTGAATCTCATCGGTACCACCTGCAATCGACTGCGCTGGAACAGAAATTAGAATTTCAGAAACAAGTGCAGTATCGGTATCTTCGCTTTCAGCAAGCATCGCCTCGCCTCCTGATATCAGAGTGTGGGCCCTGGCTGAGGCTTTGGCGATATTACTTGTGCACAACTTGGCAATCGAACCTTCTGGCCCAGGTGGGCGACCGAGCTTCTGGGCCGCCTTGGCTCGCCGGCCAGTCCATTCTGAAGCCCGAACAAGAGCGAGGACTCGGGCGATCTCTTGTCGTACCGCCGGATCCGAGGAGGCGCCTGTTTTGTTCGCGCGATCAACAAGAAGGTCTGGTCGACCAGCTCGCTGCGGATACCAAGTATAGGGTTCCATAATTTCCCGCAATTCATCGCGATACTCATCCAAAGCTCTTCCCTCGCCCAGAACTCGACGGGACCCGATCCGAGCTACCCTCCTCTCGTGGGCCAGAGTAGCCAGGGCTACGGTCCACCCACGATCCACCTCTCCAATGAGATTTCCCTCGGATACCCTTGCATCCGTCAGAAAAACCTCGTTAAAAGAAGAGTGGCCATTGGATTGTCTCAGTGGTCGCACTACAACACCGGGCTGATCCATTTCGATAATAAAATAAGTAATACCGCTATGTTTTGGAACATCCCAGTTTGTTCGCGCCAAAAGCATTCCCCAGCGAGCGTGATGCGCACTCGTATTCCATACTTTCTGACCGTTTATTACCCAGTCATCGCCATCGCGTTCGGCACGGGTTGTCAAGCCAGCCAAATCGGAACCACTGCCCGGCTCACTAAAGAGCTGACACCAGGTATCCTCACCCGTGATAATAGGGCGCAGGTAATGCTTCTTTACAATTTCGGAGGCA
>CAYOGP010000129.1:0-6102 GCA_964403555.1 uncultured Spirochaetales bacterium
CCGCAGAAAAAACACCGCCGATGACCGATGAATCTCAGCCAGCGAGAGGCGGCTGGGAGGAGGAACAGGCAAGGGTGAAATCGTGAGGTAAGAGCTTACGCGCGACAGCCGGGTGACCGGCGGCGAGGCAAACCCCTCCCGGAGCAAGTTCAAATAGGAGCACCGATTCGACCGGCCCAGTCGAGAAGCCTTCGGGTTGCCGGTGCTCGGGTTAGAACGCTTGAGCGGGCCAGTAATGACTCGCCTAGATGAATGATCCTCATCGTCTGGAAGAATCCAGTCGAGACAGAACCCGGCTTATCGTCCACTCGAGGATTCCTCGGCCCGGGGCATAAGAAGCGGAACGTCGCCTCGAAAAGCCCCGGCGCTTCTGCCTTTTATTCAGTCACAGTTTTGTTAGAAAACACAACAAATTATCGCGACGCGTCTGGTCATAAGGGCAGCCTAATCCTTCCCATTTTTCAAACGGAAGACTTCTCCATGGTACCGACCGAAACCCATTGCGTTTAAAGAAAGACCCCACTCGCTCGGACGTCGTGCAAGCAAACAACTCTTTGGATCCGAATCTTTCGGCCTCTTTTTTCGCGTGAGCCACCAGGTGACCACCTACCCCCTCCCCCAAAAAGCGTGTCAGGGTGTAAAGGCCGGCGAGCTCAAAGGGAGCGTCTTCGGAATATTTCAGTAAGGAGCATATACCTGCGATCTGATCACCTTGAACAAAAGCGCCGAATCCGTTGCTCAGTAATTGATCCAGCCCCAGACCGTCTCGCGAGACAAGATACCCTTCCTCAATACCCCGCATTAGTAAATCAGCAGCCTTGTCATAGTCATCGATACCAAGACGTTTGACCTTTATATAACTCTCTCGAGTAAACAGAGTACCGGATCCCGCGTAAGTAAACAGCTCCGCCTCAAGACCATCAGGTTGGCAAACATTGATAGAGGAGATTCCCGATTCCAGTCCGACTTTAATTGCCTCCCACAAATCTTTTCTCAAGTCTGTGCCGCTAACTTCAATTCTCGACAACTCCGAATGCGTTACAAATGAGACGGGGCGACCATATCTAAGAAATCCACCCTTCGTATCTAGCCAAACCAATTTTGAAATCCCGAGCCGCGAAACAGCCTGGGCGCACGCTAGCGGCCAACTCCGACCGATATCATCCACTCGGACGCTAGCCTCTTTCACTTCAGACAAAACGCGCCAGATCTCAGCCTCGGCCCCTCGCCCAAATGATATATCACCCGAATTTGGGGAAAACATTACAACTCGGGCGCCGCCCGCCTTAAGAATTTTCGTCGAGCTCTCGATATGATCCGCAAGAGATAGCTCGCTGTTACAAGCCACTGCGATCGATCGTCCTCGAAATTCACTCAGGTAAAATTCACGCTCGGAGAAAGAACTCATCTTATTTCCTTTGCCAACTGTTTTTTATGTGCGGTTCGAAAAGATACCGGGGAGCCTCCCGCGTCTAGAGGATCATTAGCAAAAACTGCGCCCAGGGAAATGAACTAAACATGACCTTCCATCGTGAGGGGCGAGCAGAGGTTCTTTTGGAACCAAAGAAAGAGCTTAAAAGTCTCGCGCGACCTTAATTATCGCTGTATGGTGCCGCTCTGATGGACTGGCAGGGTTGGTTTACTCTCGCGATCGTGTTTATCGTAATTTGCGGCATGGTCAGCGAATACGGAGGGCCTGACTTCGTAATCGGTGCGGGCCTTTGCTCCCTAGCCGCCGCAGGAATCCTATCGCCGCGTGAAACCTTCTCTGGTTTCGCGAACCCTTCCCTAGCGGCAATTGGAGCACTTTACGTAGTGTCCGCTGGCCTCCGAGAAACGGGCTTAATCGATCGGTGTGTGGACAAATTCCTCTTTAGTGAACGTCCGACCAGGTCTATTCTGAGATTGATTTGCATTCCCTTGGCCTTGATGTCGGCCTTTCTTAACAATGCACCGATAGTGGCAAGCGTTACTCCAGTGATTCGAGACTGGACGCGACGAAGGGGGTTGGCCGCGAGCCACTTCTTAATGCCCATCTCTCATGCAACGATACTCGGCGGCTCAACGACCATGATTGGAACGAGCGTCAACCTCACAGTCGCAGGCCTAATGATCGGTTCTGGACTTGAACCAATGCGATTATTCGAACTCGCTCCAGTTGGACTCGCACTCGTGGGAGGGGGTACTTGTTATTTAATCTTTGCGGCAGAAAAATTACTTCCCGGGCGCCAGCACCCAGGAGAATATCTTGGGGAGCACAGAAGGGAGTACCTCACGGCAATGAGAGTAGGAGACGATTGCAGACTTGCCGGGAAGACGATTCAAGAGGGCGGACTACGACAGTTATCTAACCTCTTTTTAGTTGAAATCGATCGTGAGGGAAAGACTCTAACGCCTGTTGGGCCCGACGAACTAATTCAGGCAGGTGACGAGCTAATCTTTGCAGGAGCCGTTTCGACAATTGTAGACCTCCAACGTATCCCAGGACTTCAGCCAAGCACAGTAGACGAGAACATGGCTGAGGCCCACGGATTGATGGAAGCTGTGATTTCGGAATCCTCCCCTCTCATCCACCAGACCATTAAGGAGGCCCGATTTAGGACTGTATACGACGCTGCCGTAGTTGGAGTGCATCGAAATGGTGAACGGCTAGCTGGAAAAATAGGAAGCATCATTCTCCACCCAGGAGATACTCTCCTTTTGCAAGCCGGTCGAGATTTCCTAGAAACCCATCGGAACAATCCAGATTTTTATCTGATAAACCCGATCGAGATTACCGAGCGATTGGAGAGAAAGGGGAAGTCGGGCTTCGCTTTCCTATGCCTTGCTGGCATGGTTGGAGCTATCGCTCTCAATTTGGCTCACGCCGCTATCGCCGCACTTGCTGCAGCTGGCGCTATGCTTTTTGCCCGCTGTCTAACCGGCCGCCAGGCCCGGCAAGCTATTGATTGGCCAGTACTTGTGATAATTGGATCCGGGTTCGGTTTGGCGCTAGGGATGGAAAAGACCGGAGCCGCCCAGTGGATCGCAGAAGGCATTGTCGGTACCGCGGGGGCCTTTGGACCAGTTGCCTCGCTTATCGCCATATATCTTGCGACGATGCTTCTGGCGGAGCTTCTGCATCACGCGGCCGCCGCTGCGCTTATGGTTCCGGTCGCCCTCGCGACAGCCACTTCCGTTGGGGCGGAGCCACGGACCTTTGCAATCGCAGTGGCGATTGCCGCCACCTGCTCCTTTATGAATCCAACCACCTACCACACTCACCTAATGGTCTATGGCCCCGGGGGCTATCGATTCTCTGACTTCGTGCGATTTGGTGCGCCGCTCAACCTACTTTGTGCGCTAATTGCTCTGTTAATTATTCCCCTAATCTGGGGCTTTTAAACTAGAGCGGATAAAAATAAAAGCAGGACATTCTGACCTAAAGATTCTTCAAACATTCCCTCTCTCTACTTTGATGTGTCTTTTTGACCACATGTATCTAATATTAGGGAGAAATCGCAACCAAGAACCTTTTTCAAATTCACAACTTGCTAAAAATAGCTGGAAATTGTTTCGATTTGATAAGAGAATGCAGCAGCCCAGTTTCAGCTAGTGAACCTTTTCCCTTGATGCAGCATCCAACTCCTGGTTGGCACTCCTGACTTCAAAGGGTAGGAACCCCGGGGAAGGAGTTCAGCGAAAACTGGGATTGTGCCCGTGAGGGACTTGCATAACACGAAAATTTGAAATGGAACGTCACCATCCCCTGAGACGACAGAGCTCAACAAGGACACGGGGCAAATCCAGAGGGTAGAACAAGGTCGTGCCAAACGAGCAAGCAAGCGCAAAGATAAGCAATGAAAATACAATGCACTCAGAAGCAAAAAACGGTTCAGCTCGATCCAAAGGCGAAAAAGTAGGAACCGTCAAGAAAAAAAAGGCCGGTAAACTAGAAGAGAAATTTCAGGCCCTAACACAAGAAGGCGCCCGCGGTTCGAGTGGCGTGGGTGTTGCTTTACCAGCTGAAAATGCCGATGCCTCTCGCGACAGAAGACCGCTCGAATCTTATTTCCAGGAAATTGGAAGCACACGTACATTAAAACGCGAAGAAGAAGTTTTTCTTGCCAAAGAACTGGAGGACGCGACTGCCGCCTTAAGAAACTCACTATACCTTGTCCCAGCAGCAGCCCGACACGTAGTAGCCAGATGGGATGGCTTGAGAGCTCTATCCCATACAGGAGCTAAACTATCAGAGGCTGCAGGAGACGAAGATACTGGTGAAGTTGCGGCTCGAGTAGAAAAGGCCGTCGAAAAAACCCGAAAGCATCTAGCCAAGCATGAACGAATTACTAAGGAAGGTGCCGAAAGAGCTGCCCTTACCAAAGTAGAAAAAGAAATATCTAAAGAGCTCCACAGCGCACACCTTTCACTTTCCCTACTTTCAGAACTTCGACAACTAGTGAGTGCATTGTTCAAACAAGTACGCAGAACGCGCCGTGGGACGAAACGACTAGAGGAGCTCGAAACCGAAGCTGGTCTTCTGAGGGATGTCTTAAGTTCACGGGTTGGGGATGTTGAAGATGCTCATAATCGCATGAGCCTGGTGAAGAACAGATTTATCGAGCACAACCTAAAGCTTGTCGTTGCAATCGCTAAAGACTATCGAAACCTAGGCCTTTCTTTCCCTGACCTTATACAAGAAGGAAACCTCGGGCTCATCCGAGCAGTTGAAAAATTCGATCACCGAAGAGGCTTTAAGTTTTCTACATATGCTGTTTGGTGGATAAGACAAGCTTTAGTTCGAGCGATTCAAAACCACTCTCGGACTATCCGACTTCCGTCCCATGTACACGACCGATTGCAGCGGAGCCAAAGGGTAAAGTCCGAACTCACAGGAAAACTTGGGCGTGAGCCGACGCCTGCTGAACTTGCGCCAGCTCTGGAAACAGATCAAGACTCTCTCGAGTCCCTCGATCGGTTGTCACGAGAAGCTATCTCTCTTGAATCTACGGTTTCGGGCACCGAAAAGCGCCTAGAAGACTTCGTAGCAGACCCAATAACGGGTAAGCCCACTGGTGGAATTGACGACGATCGAATGCGTGTGGGAGTTGGCCATCTCATTTCTAGTTTGTCTGATCGTGAGCAGTTGATACTGCGCCTTCGATATGGACTAGGCGGTGAAGATGAGCACACCTTGGAACAAATTGGACAATCTCTGGGCCTATCCCGGGAACGCGTGAGACAACTAGAGGCAAGAGCTCTAAAAAAGCTTCGCGAGACTGCTCCTGCACAGAGGCTCCAACCAATTCTTGAGCCCTAAGCGTGAGATATTACTCGACAAAAAGCCAAACAAGAAACAGAACGCCTACGATCCAGTCGTAATATGCAAAGCGATGGAGCGTACCAGACCGAAGAAGGCGTATAAAAAGGCTGAGAGCGACAAAGCCCGAGATCGCAGCGACAAAAGCCCCAAAAAACAGACTCGATTGGTACAACTGTTCTGCCGCAAAAAATTCAGGAGCAGACACTATCGTTGCGCCTGCAATAGCCAACAGTGAAAGCATAAATGAAAATTCCGCTGCGCTTTCGAACCTAATGCCAAACGCCAACGCCGCCGATACAGTTACACCACTCCGGGAGATCCCAGGCAGAACGGCAATCGCTTGAGCACAGCCAATCCACCACGCTTCATACCAGCTTGGTTCCCTTTCACTTCTCTTCACCAACGGCTTCTTAGTCGAAAAAAGCACACACCCAGTCACAATCAATGAGACTCCCGTGACCCATGGCAATTCAAAAGCCCCCTGAATGACATCTCTTGCAAACAAAACTAAGATCGCCACGGGAAGCGTGCCTACCAAGAGCTTTCCCAGATATCGCAAGGCTTTGTCCTTTCGCTTAAACACTCCTACGACAAGAGAAGACACACTATTTTTGTAAAACAACAAAACCGCGAAAAAGGTCCCTAGATGAAGAAAGACCTCCAAGACTATTCCACTTGACTCCACTTCGGTGAGCTTCTGGCCAATTACTAGATGGCCCGAACTTGATACCGGCAGAAATTCTGAAAGTCCCTGCACTAGACCAAGAAGCATTGCGGTTAAGGAATCCATCAACGCT
>CAYOGP010000130.1:0-6080 GCA_964403555.1 uncultured Spirochaetales bacterium
GACCGATCCTCGCTAGCTCAGAAAGAATCTGCTCTTTTCCTTCAAATCGGCCAAAGCCTTCACATTCCCACACGGCATCTTCCGTAAAGAGATCTTTAAAAACCTCGGGATCGTTATATTTATCTCCACCTCTTGCATATTTTGCAATCACATCTCGAATTTTTTCTTTTGCGACGAGCCACTCTATCTGTGAAGAAAACTCGGTCACTTCTTATATCCTACAACGTCACCGTGATCGGCAATAAATCGTCTTTCCTCAAAGCTATGGGGAACATTTACGTTTCCATCGTAAAGTTCAACGTTAGGAGAAATCTCAGCAACCATCAAAGCCAAGCAATAAAGACGAGAACCGGCTTCACTTAATTCTCCGAACTTAGATCGATCTACATAATCAAGAATCTTATCTAAGTGAGGTACAATAGCGTGGTAAAAAGAAATGATCTCCTCTGGCGTTGAGGACAACCGCTTCTCCCAACGTGTATTCTGCGTAGACAATGACCAATCATCTACCCAATTTTCGATGGATTCAAAACCGTCAGGAAGAGTCTTCACTAGCTATCCTTATTCAAATACTTTTCCAGAACATGATAACCATGACGAACGAGGACTTCCTCATCTTGCAAAAGCATGCACTCTTTTGCTCCAGACAGGAGCGAATTGAAAGTCCCCTCCATCGTCGCGGTATCTTCAAGCCACGCGTTTCTTTGAAGTACGATTGCATGCTCTAGAGCCCAGCGTTCACTATGAGTCCTGGGTTCTCTCACATAATACCGCCCTTCCCACAAACAACGGTCATATCCCATAGGCCAAAATTGATGCGTAAACCAAATACCTTCTGCAACATGCAAAAGCCAGTTGGGGAAAAACACGCTCAACTCAAAAGAGAAATCATCTCGGCCTTCGTCGTTTATCGTTTTTGGCAGTGTTGTTCCGGCCACATTCCCAACCAACGAACCTCGTGCTTTTCTCTGAGAAATACCAGCGACCGCGGGCGAATCCTTCGGCGGGTTAAAACAAATCGCCGCCGTTCGATGATCTCCATATAACTTCACCATTTGAAGACCAGTCGAAAACGTTCCTGGGAAAGAGCCTGCGTGAATAGTATTCACATGATAGGCCTCCGAGAATGCATCCACCCCGATTTTCCAATTGCAATTCAAAACAGTTCGATAGGTAAAATTGTGAGTAAGCTCATTGTAAGGATAGCCCGAAAAATGGGTACCCATAGACGAAAGAAAGTCCGCAAGACCAACAGCGGGAGACTTCTCTAGGTTAATAAAAACAAAACCTTCCCAGACATCACAGGAGATCTCTGAAAGACCATGTTCATCTTTACGAAAACACGTATCAAACAGCTTCTCCTCCTGGACACCAACCAGTCTCCCGCGATCGTCATAGGACCAAGCATGAAATCTGCATGTAAAAACTCGCTTTTTCCCCAGTTGCTCAACGTCATGCTCTGGAACAACTACCGTGTTTCCTCTATGCGAACAAGTATTATGGAAAGCTCGAATGTTATTATCTTTTCCTCGAATCAAGAGAATGCTCGTGTTAGCAAAGTCCAGCCGTCGCAGCTTATAGCATCCAGGCTCCGGCAGTTCTTCTTCCCTCGCCACACACAGCCAAACTTTCGAAAATACATGTTCAATTTCTTTTTCATATATCTCTTTTGATATACATGATTCTGTCGACACCGGATCGGTCCCTAACCAAGGATATTCTTTAGCCCACCGATTTAAAACAATGTCTTCGGCCATACCTTTAACCTTTCACGCGCTTTGCAATAGATACCGTACAGGGTTTCCCGACAACCTGCCCAGACTCGTCAAAATCTCCGTACTCTGCCTTAAACAGGTCCATACCCCATTCTCTAGGTTGCGAGTCAAACCACAATTTAGTGTGGCCACAGTAGTACAGAACATCTTTTTCACCGAACGTCCAGTCCTTACTTTGACTAGTTACTCCAAAATTAACAGGATGCCTACCCGAAGAGGCAGACTTCCCTTCTTGTAACATTCGGCCTCCACTAGGGCAGTAAGAAAGTTTAAAGTGGTACGCCTGATCATCTTCTACACAGGTAAATTCATAGCCGTGTGAGCGAAGAAACATCGCATAAGTCTCAGCTAAGAGTACTGGATCTTTATCCCTGAAATTCTCAAGCACCGGTCTCCAGAGCTTTTCTCCTACATATCGCCAGGACGCTTCGACCGCGTCTTCCCCTAGTCGCTCATTAATAAAATCTAAAAACGCCGCAGCCATGTCACCATATAAATCGTGAATTGGACGTCCTTCATCCCAAACTTCATCCACTGCTCGAAGTGCTTCTTCGGTACGGCCATCTTTGATGGCCGCTTTTGCTCTGTCGCGAGCTGTTTCCATCCAGTCATGTCTTACGGCCATTTGATCCTCCTGCGCGATTGTAATTCGGCGAGCGATGTATTCGTGGGTTTTTGGCTAAAACCTTTAGCTTTTTTCAAAATCGAGGTAGTCCCGTCAAAATTGCCAGAGTACTGCCCGTAAATAGAGAAAGTTAAAAAGCCTTATATATCAATAATTTACGGAAACTGTTAAATTCACCAAAGAATAACTAGAAAGTTCCAGGCGGCTTTCTTTAAAAGCTATGCGATTTTCACCCCTACTCTCTCCCCAAAACTCCTTCGGTTGTGTTACGAAAAGGGAATGAAACCAGCTCCCTTTGCTTACTATCAACCGGACTCGATTGAAGAGACGACTTCCCTACTTGCCGAACACGGCGATGATGCGAAGATCCTCGCGGGCGGCCAGAGCCTGATACCAATGATGAACTTGAGACTTGCTCAGCCTGCAGCCCTAATAGACATCTCGAAAGTCTCTGGGATTGCAAATACGGAAGTTAATGGAGAAATCCGAATCGGTACGATGTCACGACAAGCAAACGTGCTCGATTCGCCAGAAATCAAAGGAGCAGCACCACTTATCCCGGAGGCTCTAAAATGGGTCGGCCATACCGCAAATCGAAACAGAGGAACGTTCGGGGGAAGTATCGCACACGCTGACGCGGCAGCCGAGCTTCCGGCAGTGCTCCTAGCTCTCAATGGTGAAGTTGTAGCAAAGAGCGTGTCTGGTGAACGACGGATCGGCGCTGATGATTTTTTTGAATCCTATCTTACGACCGCACTATCTAGCGACGAGCTCCTCTGCGAGGTTCTAATACCAATACCTGGTCCTGAGACAATCTGGGGGTTCACTGAATTTGCTCGTCGACACGGAGATTTTGCTTTAGCAGGGGTAGCTTTTACTGCGCAACTTAGAGACAGCACAATTAGTGCCGCAAGAATTGCGCTACTTGGGGTAGCCGATCGTGCGATCCGCGCTGTCAATGCCGAAAATGCCTTGAACGGCCAGTCGATACCTGACTCCACGACGTCCAGGGAGATTGGATCGTTGGCCGCCGTGGAATTGGATCCGCCCTTTGATCAACACGGCTCCTCAGAATATCGTAAAGATCTAGCCGCAACTTTAGTTTCCAGGGTCATAGACCAAGCATGCGAAGAGAGGAAAATTTCGTGAGTACCAAACCCGTAGAAGGATTACAGGCTGTTTCCGTAACCGTTAACGGAGAGGACTACACCGCTCTTGCCGAACCAAGAATGCTTTTAAGCGACTTTCTTCGTCACGAATGTGGTCTCACGGGAACACACGTAGGTTGCGAACAAGGAGTCTGCGGCGCGTGTACTGTGCGTGTCGATGGAGCCATTGTCAGGTCATGCCTGACTTTCGCTATTTCCGTAGCCGGTTCAAAGATCGATACGGTCGAAGGTATGGCTAAAGCGAACGAGCTTCATCCCGTGCAAGCCGCTTTTCAAGAAGAGCACGGCCTGCAGTGCGGTTTTTGTACTCCTGGATTTCTCTTGACCGTTCAGGACCTACTTGAAAAAATCCCCAGCCCTACGGACCAAGAAATTCGGGAGCATCTATCCGGAAATGTCTGTCGCTGCACCGGCTATCAGGGAATTATGGCTGCAGTTAGAAGTGCAGCTCAGAAAATGCAAACCTAGCCCGAAAGGTCATCGTGATAGAACCATACAATGCGGTCGGTCTAATCCCTACAGTGTGGGGAATTCAACGACGAGAAGAAATTCTTCGCAACATCGAACACCATTCTCATATGATCAAGGCTGCCACCTGGCTCGCAGGCCTCGACCTACCTGTTCGCTTGGTAGCAATTCCTGAGGGCGCACTCCAAGGGTTCAACGACGAAGTCCTTGACGAAGATCACGTGGACTACGCGAAAACTTGCGCGATCGACTTACCAGGCCCCGAATCGGACGCATTGGGAGCAATCGCACGCGAGTATGAAATCTTCATAATCGCTCAAGCCAAAGCAAAGCATCCGGAAGTCGAAGACCGTTTTTTTAACGTTGGTTTCATTATCGACCCGTCAGGTGAAATAGTTCTAAAGCATTACAAAGTTGCTCCGCTGTATCCTGTGGAGCACTCGGTATGCCCCCACGATATTTTTGACTGGTGGGTTGAGAGATATGGACGAACCTTGGATGCCTTTTGGCCAGTGGCCGACACTGAGATCGGACGCATCGGAATCATGATGGCAAATGAGGGCTCCTATCCAGAACATGCTCGCGGTCTTGCGATGAACGGAGCAGAAATAGTCTATCGTGCTTCAATTCCCCATCCGGCAGCATCGAGTGATTTTTTCGAAATCCAAAGTCGAGCACGCGCGCTCGATAACAATTTTTACGTGTTGTCGCCCAATATGGGTACCTACTATTTAACTGCAGACTCCGAAACGCCTATCGACACATTCGGGGGAAAATCGTTCATAATCGACTACCGAGGACAGGTGGTCGGGCGTCAGGAATATGGTGGAGTTTCAACGAGCGTATGCGGACCAATAAATATCGAAGCCTTGCGTCAGCATCGCGCCCGATCACCTTGGACTAATTGGATGAAGGACCTTCGGACTGAGATGATTCAACTCATATACGAAAAACCGATATATCCGAAGAATCTCTACCTAAATCGAGAGCCAATGAAACATGCGGAATACAAGAAGGAAGTGACTCAGAAGCAAATTGATCTAATGCATAACCGAGACATTTGGAAGAAACCAAGTAAGTAGTAGGCCGCCGCAAAAAGTATTCGCAAATCTGTTAAACCTTTTAAATTGGCTAAGCCCTAAGATAAGGACCGGAGTAGATGTCATTAATCATTTCTTCACATCCTCTTGCCTGCCACTACCTTTCCATACTTAGAAACAAAGATACGGATCCGACTTCTTTCAGAACTACCACTAATAAACTTTCTCAAATTTTGATTGTGGAAGCCACAAAGGCACTACCTCTAAAGCCTTATCCCTTATCTACCCCGCTTGAAAATACTCAAGGGAAATGCCTGTCAGAACAAATTATCGCGGTGCCAATTCTAAGGGCAGGCCTCGGCATGTTGGATGCTGCTAAGGAAATTATTCCAGACATTCAGGTTGGTTTCATTGGCGTCCAACGTGATGAATCGACCGCTAAACCCGAATCTTATTACTCAAAATTTCCTGACCTTTCAAACGGCCACGTGCTGATATTGGAACCTATGCTCGCAACAGGTGGCTCTCTTTCATGGGCCTGCGAAAAACTAAAACACTCGGGTGCTAAAAAGATTACTGCAATTTGCGTACTTGTAGCATCTCCAGGAGTCGAACGCGTCAACCGCGACCACTCTGATATTTCTATTATTGCTGCTGGTTGCGACGAGCAGTTGGACGACAGACACTTCATTGTACCCGGTCTAGGCGACATGGGTGATCGCCTCTTCGGGACCAATTAGGCTGCCCGTTCATTACAGGGAACTGGACCTAAGCTTCAGTACTCATTGACTGAAATCCGATTTCTAAAATGTCAAAGTGTTAATTCCGTTTGTAAAAACCTAGGGATTCGAGCCGAGCAGCAATATCCTGGCCAGCCGTTTGGGTATCCACATTTTTATCAATATCTCGCACAACGCCTTCTCGATCTATATAGTACGTCCACCTGCGCGCATAGAGGCCACCAAAACCGATAACGCCGTAAGTTGCAGCAACTTCCTTCTCG
>CAYOGP010000131.1:0-6064 GCA_964403555.1 uncultured Spirochaetales bacterium
ACATGAACTGTACACCGCAAGAGCTAATGGCCGTCTTTCTTTCACGCGAACTGAAAGACGGCGAGCACCTCCAAGTAGGCGTCGCCCTACCAGTTCCTGAGGCGGCTGTTCGACTCGCCCATATCATGCACGGTCCAAACATGGAGCTGATTTTTCTCGGAACTCGGATGAATGTTCATCACCTCGAATCTCTTCCGTTACCCGCCTTTGGATGGGACCGAAGAGTGGTTCGTTGGGCCGAATCTTACAGCGATAGGGGACACCGATTTGATCAAGTAAAAGACTGGGACAAACGTGTATTTTTCATCGGCGGAATCCAAGTCGACCCTAGGGGAAATACAAATCTAATTGGTATTGGAGAAAACCATGAACGTCTGAAATTTAGAGGACCTGGATCGGTGGGAACTCCAACTTTGAGTACACATGTAGGCCGCTACTACATCGTACTTAATCAACACTCTCCTCGAACTTTAGTTAAAAAATGCGACTTCATTAGCTCTGTCGGATGGAACTCGGGGGGAGCAGACGCCCGAAAAAAACTAGGAATACCGGGAGGTGGTCCCAAATACTGCGTGACTCCGCTCTGCATTATGGATTTTACTGAGAAAGAAAAAACGATGCGGTTAAAATCTTTACACCCTGGCGTTACATGTGAAGAGGTGGAATTGAACACCGGATTTAGTCTCGTAATCCCAAACAACATTCCAACGACTACTCCACCAACAGAAGAAGAACTAGACGTTCTTCGGACCCGCGTTGACAAGACAGGAATCTTACGAGGAACCTAATAACAAAGGAAAATCAAATGACCTACACAGTTATGGCTTGCAACACAGAAACTCAAGAAATTGGGATTGCTTTAACAACGATAACGATCAACTGCGCCCGCATAGCTCCCTTTCATCATGGCCTACTACCCAATTGGAACCCAAGAGGCCTGGTCGCTTCCCCACAGGCCACAGTAAATCCGCATAACGCCCACAAGATGTTCGAGCTCTGGGATGAAGGCAAGTCCTTCTCTGAAATTGAATCTACACTTTCAACTTTTGACAGTCACTGGAGCTGGCGACAAGTCGGGGCGGTAACTGCTTCTGGAGAAGTCTATGCATATACCGGAAAAGATGCCTGGAATCACGCGAGCCACATTAAGGGCGACGGTTCTCTTGCAATGGGCAACTTCATGAACGGACCAACTCCCGTTCAAGCTATGGCTGAAGCCTTAAATGAAAATAAAAGTGAGTCTATGCAAGAACGATTGATGCGAGGACTCGAAGCAGGACGTGCCGCTGGAGGTCAAGCTGATCCCGAATCAGGCCCCGTTCCTGAGTTGTTCGCCATGATCCAGGTATTCAATGGAAAACAACCCTGGCCTTCTGTAGACCTACGGGTTGATTTTGATTTGCACGCGATACCAAAACTACGTCGCCTTCTTGAGCAAACCCAGAAACTGGACCCCGTCCTACAGACTATGTATGAAAATCCATCCGCGACCTTCGACGAATATCATGTAGTGCTTGAGATCATGGATTCTCAGATCTAGTTCGATTAAGAAGCGATGGCTCGTATAGGCTATTTGGTTTTTACCTGATAGCCGTTCTTCCACTGACCTTCAAAAATCACCGAACCGTCGGGACGATAAGCGGTGCCTTGGCCGTTGCGCGCGCCCTCAGCCCACTCCCCCTCGTACGTAACTGTCCCGTTGGGCCGAAAGACCTTGCCTAAACCATGGCATTTTCCATTTTTCCATTGTCCCTCGTGGCGGTCTCCATCGGGCCAGTAATAGGTACCTGAGCCATTGCGTAGGTCTTCTTTCCAATCCCCCTCAAACAGCATAAAGCCGTCCGAAAGAAACGATTGACCCTGGCCGTCACGTTTTCCATTCTTCCAATACCCGACATAACGCTTAATTCCTTCGCTCCAGAACAGCGTTCCTTGGCCACTAGGGAGTCCTCCTTCAGTCTCACCCTCATAAAGAGGTCCGTCAGGAGGTTCTGCGATATTGAATTCATCTTCGAGCTCTGCCATGCTTACTTCCTCGGGTGCCCGGGCTTATACCCTGTTCGTTGATTAAAGTAGGCCCCAGGTTAACCCGTAGCCTTCAAATCAGCCAAGAGGAGAAGCTAAATGTCTAGCAAGCCAGAAGAAAGCGAACTTTTAATTCAATCGGAAACCATTCCATGGACAGGTTTCGGTGACGGTGTCTACATTAAGATCCTTAGGGTCAGCGAGGAAACCGGGCTATGGAGCGCTCTTATCCGCATGGAACCCGGATCCCAATTTGCTCCTCATAAGCATCTAGGATCAGCCGAATTTTTCGTTCTGAAGGGAAAACTGGAATATAGAATGGGCAACGCACCCGTGGACGCATATGGATTTGAGCCCCTTGGAGCCGTACACGACGCCACGACCTGTAGTGAAGAAACCGAAATTTTCTTCGTTTCCTATGGTCCAATTATCTTCTATGCCGAAGACGGATCGGTTGAGCAAATTCTTAGCTACGAAACCGCACTTGCTTTGCAAGAGGGGGCTAAGGACCAGCATTTCACGGCAGAGAAGGAGCCAACTGCAGCTTAGCGTTTGCAAAGAAACCAACGTTCCGGGGGATTAGGAAGCTTCACTCGAGAATCATTCAGTCTTTCGATCAAACGCTGGCATTGGGAAAAAAAGCTGTTCACCGCCGATCTTATACTGTTCGACAGCTCTTTGACCTCGGGAAGACGTTAACCACTCTACAAATATCCTGCCTTGGGCTGACTTTGTGCCGGGATGTCTCTCCGAGCTCACAAGAATCGCTCCATAGGGATTATAGAGATTTTGACCGCCTTGATACAGAATCTCGAAATCGCGTTTCCCGCGATAGCTAATCCAGGTCCCGCGATCAGTAAGAGTGTAGGCCTTCATTGCCACTGTCGAATTTAGAGCTGCTCCCATGCCCTTTCCCACCTCTCTGTACCAATCACCACTGGCAAGAGTGGGGTCCGCACCAGCCTTCCTCCATAAAGCTAATTCTCTTTTGTGCGTACCACTATCATCCCCTCGAGAAACAAAATTTGAGCTTGAGTCGGCTATCAAGCGAAACGCCGAGAAAACATCGAGGGCCTTATGGAGTTCCGCCGGATCTTCAGATGGGCCAACCACAACAAAATTGTTGTACATGACATCCACCCGAAAAGCACCGTATCCCTCTCTAACAAATCGATCTTCCCTCTCACGGTCATGAACCAGAAGGACATCTCCGTCTCCGTTCATACCTGCTCTTAGGGTCTGTCCAGTTCCTCTCGGAACCGACACAACATGAATTCCGGATTCGGCGAAAAACTTGGGAAGAAGATGGTCTAGAAGTCCTGAATTCTCAACGGAAGTCGTACACAAAAGTATGAGTGGCTTTTCGGAAGCGCATCCCCCCCCGAACATCCCACAGACTATGAGCAAGAGGACAATTTTTAAAAAATCCATGGTTGATTTCTAGCGAGCCCTCCGGTATTCGGTATAACCCGGTCTGAATTTTTTTTCTCAACTTATCGTAACTAAAGCGTATCGAGCTAGTCTTATTTCTTGTTACTAGGAGAAATTTTGTGAACTCTTCAGATCGATTAAAGCTGGGTATTTTTATGCCCAGTTGCCGCAACTTAATGGCACTCACCACTTACAAACCTGACCCGGAAGATTGGACCTTTGAATCTAATCGTCGAATCGCGGTTGCCGCCGAAAAAGCAGGGTTTGACTTCATCTTTCCTGTAAGTCGCTGGATGGGCTTCGGTGGGGAATGCGACTTTATGGGTGACTCGCTGGAGACCATGACATGGGCATCTGCACTTCTTCAAGCTACTACAACACTTGAAGTCTACTCCACTGTCCATGTGCCCGTTTTCAACCCTGTAGTCGCCGCGAAGATGGGTGCGACTCTCGACCATATGTCAGGAGGACGCTGGGGAATCAACATCGTCAGTGGCTGGAACAAACCCGAATTCGACATGATGGGGATAGAAATGCTTCCGCATGAGAACAGGTACCAGAGAACTGCAGATTTTATTACCTGCCTTAAAGGGCTATGGACCGAGAAACCAGGTAGCTTCAACTTTGACTCGAAGTACTACAAGATCCAAGGTGGATACTCTCGACCCCAGCCTCAAAGAAAACCTCATCCACCGATAGTAAATGCTGGAACTTCAGACGATGCTCGAGAGTTAGTCACAACCCACTGTGACGTGTGCTTTATTTGCCCGATGACCTGGGAAGATACAATCGAAATCACGCGAGATGTAAAAGAGCGAGCGGCGAAAAAGGGTCGAGACGTCAAAGTTGTCGCCTCGGTCATGTGCCTTTGGGACGAGGATCCCAACTGGGCGGAGCAAGAACGGCAGAAATTAATTGACGGTGCGGATCATGTCGCCATCAAGAACTGGTTCGACGTCTTGGGCGTCGAGAGTGGTTCCTTCGATCACCATACCTACGAACATTTTGCCTTTACCGGTGGCGGGCTTCCTTTAATGGGAACGGCCCAAGACATCGTAGATGGTTTCGTCAAACTCTCCGAGCTCGGGCTTGACGGTATCTTAATGACCTTCCTCCGATACGAGCAGGACACTATACGAACCGGTACAGAATTAATCCCTCTCCTTCGTGAAGCAGGACTGCGAAATTAGAATAAAATTTCTTCAACTAAGACCGCTTTTTTGCAAGCTGTTCCTTCATTAAACGAATAATTGGCGCCGGCTCCGGTGGGTGCCATTTCGTGTGCTTAGGATCCTCATGCCAGCGAAACTGCAGATGCTCGATAGATCCCGGCTCTTCACATGACGCACCAAATTTCAAAGTCGAAGCCAAGACTTCTCTCTGAGTCTCAACATCATCTACATCTCCGTATGGTCGACCAAAAGGATGCTCGATAGCGGCCACTCTCGGCATGCCAACTATTTTCTGAAAAGGCCAGAGCAGATTCAGGCATACAGTTGAAATGCCAAGCTCTTCGATACGTCGTGCCAGGAGTCCAACGGACCGGCAGCAGTCTGGTCATACTGGAGCCAGCGCGAGAATATCTACCCGCTCATCTCGCAGTTGCTCATAAATAGGCTCGGCACTTTCACGAACGACTCTCAAGGGATCGTTGCCTTGAAAGCCCATGATCGAATAGTGTGTGTCGGCAGCTCCACCTACCTCTCCTTTTGAAACCAGCTCCTTAAGACGATCCATCGGAAGAGCGACATTGAGGTCTCTCTTGGCGTAACTCGTATCAATATGCAGGTGGTTGATTTCGACATCATCAGCGACTGCTCCCAGCTTGACAGCTCTCCAAGTGGGATCACCCCATGTAGGTCGCTTTTTCTCCCCTTCCATATCAAAGGGTTCATCATTTTTCATCGAAACGCCTGAAGTCGTCAAGAGGGCGACTCGAGCCTCTTTCAAGGGTTTGTCCAATGGCTTCCATGGGACCGAAGACACCGAATTTCCGCTTTCAATAGCTTCAGAAATTATCGCGCCTATCGTTCTCCCAGTAAATCGAAACGGATCAACGGTTGAACTAGTCTTTTCCATGAACGAAATTTAGCATTAGTAACAAAAAAGAGCGCGTAGCGAGCTACCATTCGACAAGAGGACTAACAATGGCAAATAAAACCTATAAAGATCTCATCGAAGAAGCCGAAGCCGAAATTGAAACTTGGACCGCCGAACAGGCTAAGACGAATCATGGGAAAGAAAATATAAAGTTCATAGACTTAAGAGACATAAGAGAGCTGTACCGTACCGGAAAGATTGCAACCGCTTTTCATGCACCTCGCGGTATGCTCGAATTCTGGGTTTGCCCCGAAAGTCCTTACCACAAGGACTTTTTTGCGGATACGAGTTCGACTTATGTCTTCTACTGCCAAAGCGGATGGCGAAGCGCACTGGCGGCAAAGGCTGTCAAGGAACTCGGGATGGAGAACGTCTCTCACATAGGCGGCGGATTCTCCGCTTGGCTTGAAGCGGATGGCGAAGTTGAAACTGTAGAAAAGAAATAAAATTAATTTACAGACTGCCGTCGCCGATTCTCACTCCATACCGAAAAGTAGCTCCCTCCGAT
>CAYOGP010000132.1:0-741 GCA_964403555.1 uncultured Spirochaetales bacterium
TCGGTCCACAATATACCTATTGGAAGGAGTTGTATTGTACGAAGAACCTCGTTACTTGCCTGGTGGCGACCGCTACTTACTGGTTGAACTGGGGAATGAAATGACCCTGGAATTAAATTTTCTGGCGCAAGGTCTCGCGCGTGCGATAGATGAAAGTGGTATGACGGGGGTTATAGAAACGGCTCCTTGTTTTGCGACCTTATTAGTTCACTATGATCCTGACAAGGTAAGCTACTCGGATTTATGTCGAGAACTTCGCGCGGTGCACTCTAATTTGGGTTCAGTAGATGATATTGAAGTTGAAAGCAGACTTTTTACTTTCGAGACCATGTATCTTGATCCCTGGACTGAAGAATGCATTCGAGACTACTGCAAAAACGTGGTGGAAAAAGAGTACGACGCTGACTTCGTTGCTCGGATAAATGGCCTCGAAGATGCTAATCAACTGGTGCGCGTTCATTCGGCGACTGAATACTGGGTCGCCGCTTTGGGTTTCTACCCAGGTGTAGCGTTTACAATGCCTCTCGATCCACGATCAAGGCTAACGGCTCCAAAATACAATCCCCCGCGGACCCAAACTCCCCAAGGAGCGGTTGGAATGGGAGGAGCTTGCACGTGCATTTATCCGGCCGCTACTCCTGGCGGTTATCAGATTTTCGGTCGGACTCCAGTACCTATTTGGGATACGCAGTCTAGACACGATATTTTCGAAGGAGAAGTTGTTCTCTTTAGGGCAGGTGA
>CAYOGP010000132.1:751-5990 GCA_964403555.1 uncultured Spirochaetales bacterium
GACCGCAAGAGGTACGTCCCAGTTGATCTCGATCAATTTAAGGAGGTTGAGGCGCGTATTTCAGAAGGTACGTACGTCTACAACGTAGCTGAATATCAAAAGTTCTCTCTTCGTCAGTACAAAAGTTGGGTTTCGACTATCGATGCAACGAAACGGTTTTAGGAGCTGATGTGACTATTAGTGTTGAAAAACCTGGTGCGCAGACATGTGTTCAGGATTATCCCGGACGTGTAGGGTACTGGAATCAAGGCTATCCTCCATCGGGACCGATGGACTCTTGGTCTTTTCGCCTCGCGAATCTCTTAGTCGGAAATCAGGAAGGAACCTCAGGGCTTGAGATTCAATTGATGGGCCCAACTTTACGATTTGATGTCGATTCTATTGCTGCTGTTACGGGCGCCGAATTAGACGTCAAGTTGGACGGTCAGCTGGTTGATCAATGGACCAGTTTTCATGTGAAGGCTGGTCAGAAATTGCAGATCGGAATTGCGAAGCAAGGAGCGCGAGCTTATCTCGCTGTTTCCGGAGGTTTTAGTGCACCACAATTGCTTGGATCCGCGTCGACCTTTTTTGGAGCGGGGATAGGAGGGTTTGACGGACAGGCATTGTCGGTAGGTCAAAAGCTGCCTATTGGTGCCCAAAGGGGAGAACCCGGCTGGACAGTTTTAGAGGAACACCGTCCACCTATCTCTTCTGACCGTCGGTGGGCGATTGAGGTTGTGGCTGGACCAAACGATGATTGGATAGATGATGCAGCACATGAACGGTTTTTATCGATCGATTGGAAGCTTTCTTCCCAAAGTGGCCGAACCGGGTATCGGTTAGAAGGTCCGGACTGGACCTTCACCGAAAAGGCGGTGAACAAAGGACCGGAACACGGTTCGGAGCCCTCGAACATTCTCGATCAGGGGTATCCACTCGGTGGGATAAATTTGGGAGGTCAAACGCCAATCATTTTAGTCAACGATGCCCCAAGCATGGGGGGGTTTATTTGTCCCTATACTGTTCCGAGTGGGGCGTTTTGGAAGTTAGGACAATCAAAGCCGGGCGACCTTTATCGTTTCACTCTGCGGACTGTTGAACAAGCGCAGGACCTCAGACGCGTGGTGGACTCGCATTGTGACTCTTCTCATCTTCGTGAGATCTGAGCGCGTATCTTATTCTAGATAGTGAGATCTTTTTTTAAGTATTAGATCCCTGTCCAAGGAAAATATTTGAGTTTTACTCCATTCGTCCATTTTGGCCTGGTCACGTTCGAATTTGTGGCCCGTAAGTCGCGTTTCCACAACACCAAGATCAGGGCGACCAGAGAAGTCTTTTTTTGAAAGAATTTCAGTCTCGGCATAGACGGTTTCACCCGAGAAAAGGGGTGCGGAATGACTTCCTGTCTTATAGATCAAGTCTCCGATGGCATTATCTCCGATATCAGGACAGGAGAGGCCAAGGCAAAGAACAAATGGGATTCCTCCATAAATTATTAACTTCCCTCCGACGTATTGCTCTGGATTTTTGTCGATCATATGCTTGTTGCAATGGACCTGGCTTGTGTTGTCGAGAATCGCCGTCATATGGATGTGTTCGTCGGTAACTACCCGGCCACGGGAGTGCTCTATTAGTGTTCCAGGCTCAAAATCTTCGAAATAGCTATCTCTATTTGTGAGATGTGAGATGTGAGATTGCTTTATAGCCTCACTGTAGTCAGGGAGTGCGGGTTCGCATTCGATAGTGTCACCATCTATTTGACCAGGATGAACCTCTGCATCCTCTAAATTTTTATAAACTTGTACTTTGCGTTCCCAGGTCGCGACGATAGCCTCATCATGGTCACCGATATTTTTACAAGCGGTCGACTGAACATGAACGATTCCCAGGTTGGGTCGACTTTTGGAGGGACGTACGCCGAGGACTTTCGTTTCTACTTCTATAGTATCGCCTATATAAACTGGCGAACCGAACCTCATGTTGATGTACTCGAGATTTGCTCTAGCATTTTCTGAAATATCTTCGACGGTCTGACTGAACGCAACCAACATCACGAGGCCAGGAGGGCAGACGAGATCCCTAAAACCCAACGCCCGCGCATAGCGTGAATTTTTAGAGAGAGGATTTGTCGTCATCGTATATTCAGTGAAGGTCGTAAATATACCTTCGGTAATCGTCTTCCCGCCTTTATGGCGAAAGTGCTGACCTGGACGAAAGTCTTCTAGAAAATTTCCAGTAATTTTGGAAATTCTATTTAGTTTTTCACTCACGTTCTACTCCTCTCATAAGTGGGCTGAGATATAAGACTTTCTGTTTACCTTATTCATCCTTCTTGCGTTTACAGAAGTCGTCAACAAGAGATTGAGCGCCGGCAATCATGAACTTTTCAATCAAGGGATTCGCTTGATTGTAAACGCGAGGTTCGCCATTAAAGTCCGCGTAAATTCCTCCCGCTTCACGTATCAGGAGATCGCCTGCGCAAACGTCCCATTCGTTTTTAGGAGCGAAAGAAATATTAAGATCCGCATCACCACATGCGACACAAGCAAGTTTCCACGCGATAGATCCCATCGGCGTTATAGAAGAGAACCAGTTCCTGTGTCTGTCGAATTTGCCTCTTTCGATCTCGGTCCTACTGGCGACCACATGGGCCATATTCAAGTCTTGCGTCTCGTTGACTCGAACCCGTACACCGTCTTTGAAAGTCCCGGCATTCTTGGAAGCCCAGACACTTACGCCGGTTGCGGGATTCTTGACGGCACCGACTACGGGCTCGCCAGATACCGAGAGAGCGATTGACGTGCAGAATTCCGGGATTTTCCTTGTAAATTCTTTGGTGCCATCCATTGGGTCGATTATCCAAACTCGTCTTTTAGTCACTCTTGAGGGGTCACCTACCCACTCTTCGGAAAGAATTCCGTCGTCAGGGAAGTTTCTGTTTAAAATTTCGCGTATCGCGGCGTCAGCTTCTATATCAGCCGCCGTAACAGGATCTCCTTTTGCTTTTTCCCAGGTCTTGGTCCCACCGGCGTAGTGATTTTCGAGAATATCCGAAGCTATTGCTGCGGCTTGCTGTGCGATTTGGCATTCGTTTTCATAGGTCATGAACTGCGGAGTATACTCATAAGCGCCAAGGACTAAAGAGGAGGCGACTATGAGTGGTTCTGAATTCGATCAAGGATATTGGATAAGTGGCCAAGGAAAGGACTCGCGGGCTGGTGTGGTCATGATTCCCGACGTCTGGGGCCTTTCGGATCACTATCGATCGTTAGGAGAAGGTCTCGCGAACGAAGGTTTTACGGTATTAGTGGTCGATCCGTATCGTAAGACTGGCTTTCAAGAGATTACGAGTCCCGAAGAAGCTCTCGCTTGGATTGACTGCATTGATGATAATCTCATGCTTGAGACTCTTAACGAAGGAATCGACTTCTTGCATGTGAAGGGGTGCTCACGTGTGGGCATCACCGGTTTCTGCATGGGTGGTCAATACGCCTTATTGGCTGCTTGTTCGCTCGAGGGCTTGTCAGCTTGTTCGCCGTTCTATGGAATGCTTCGTTATGCGAAGGGACTAGACAGATCGAAAAAACCGAAATCGCCTTTGGAGGCAGCAGGAAATCTTTCTTGCCCTTTGCTGGGGTTCTACGGTGATCAAGATCCGATAATTCCTGTCAGCGA
This sequence comes from uncultured Spirochaetales bacterium, assembly GCA_964403555.1. Taxonomy (GTDB): domain Bacteria; phylum Myxococcota_A; class UBA9160; order UBA9160; family UBA6930; genus UBA6930. The sequence goes on from CAYOGP010000132.1 coordinate 4,409, forward strand.
TGTTCTCGATCTTGAGCAGAGGCTGTCCAATATTGAGCACAATGCTTCTATCAGACGCTATGCAGAAGCAGGGCACGCCTTTATGAACGACACGCGACCTGACATGTATTCCGAAGAAGCCGCGAAGGATGCGTGGCCACGCTTAATTGATTTTATGAAAGTAGAGTTGCAACTTAAGAGCTAGTTAGGAAGAAGGACTACACTTACTCAATGACGTACATGAAAATTTAGTATTCAAAAACTTACAAGGATGTTTTCCAACTATGTAGGCTGTTCCGTTTCTTCGTACCGATTTTCTGAAATATTTTTAATGGATATCATTTGGTGTATATGTTGACGACTTAATAGTGACGTTGCGTTTTTCTAACTTACCTTCAATCACTGTTAGAAATTGTTCTCCTGTTGGAGAATTATTCAACCGAATTTCTTGAAAACTCTATATTCCTACACTACCAGCTAAGCTCATTAGCTATGAATGCTCTCCCCTCAGGTGTGGTCGGACATTCAAAAAATGTTTTTGACAAGGTTCGTTCAAGAATTCGTCCTCGATGAAGAAAAATAACTTCTCCTCCCAGACGCTTTACCAAGCCAAGATCGTGAGTACTCATAACAATCTTATGTTTGTTAGTAACAATCGCTGAAAGAGTCCTTTCAACCCAAGAAGAAGTCCCGGGATCAAGCGAGGCGGTTGGTTCGTCTAGAAATAAAACTTCTGGTTCTGTAGCCCATGCACGAGCGATAGCTAGACGCTGTTGTTCTCCACCCGAAAGATTTCTTGCTGCCTTCTCTGCGATCTTCTCCAGCCCGGTAGCTCTGAGTACCTTTTGAATTCGATCTTTTCTTTCTTCCTTCGAAAGACCCGAAGCGCGCAGTGCATAATCGATGTTTGCTCGCGTACTCCGCCGCAAGAGGACGGGACGCTGTAATACCATAGATTGGTATCGGTAAGCATCGCTTGCGTTATACCCAAGCCAGCTTATGGCGCCTTGAGTAGGCGCTATCAGGCCATGGCAAGCCTTCAAAAAAAGCGTTTTTCCAGAACCATTTGGGCCTAAAAGAAAAGTAGGTTCGCCCCCTCTTATCTCAAGAGTGTTTGTTTTTAAAAAACAGCGCCCTAAAAATTCTATAGAGACTTCTCGGATGGAGAGTGGCAAAATGTGTTGAGTTCTATCTAGTTTCGGCACGACCAACCTTCGCTATCAACTGGGCAGTAACGTTAAGGCTTAAAGCTAGAAAAATTAAAATAATTCCTAAGCTCAAAGCCATTGTTAGATCTCCTTTGCTTGTTTCCATCGCGATGGCGGTTGTCATAACACGTGTTAGGTGTGCGATGTTTCCGCCAACGATCATCACTGCTCCAACTTCGGATATGGCTCTTCCGAACCCCGCCAGAAGAGCTGTCAATAACCTGTATCGTCCTTCATGTAATAGCGTAAATAGGCAGCCTATCTTTCCGACGCCGAGCGATGTTAGTTGCTCTTCGTATTCCTCCATCAGATCTTCCACCGTTTGGCGGGTAATCGACGCTACGAACGGGGTGACTAAAATAAATTGCGCGATGATCATCGCGTGGCTCGTGAAT
>CAYOGP010000133.1:0-5963 GCA_964403555.1 uncultured Spirochaetales bacterium
TCGTGACCCGCGTGCGATGATCCCTCTTCCATGCCGTGACCCGCAAAAGCAAAGAAGATCCAAATCCCTCCGGATAAAAATAGAGTGGCGGCTTTTCTAAAAGAAAGATTCATTTTTTACCTACTCCGCGCGAAACAAATGCCACAACTCCACCGAGTATCAACCCAATTGCTAGAGCCAGGCTCAACAGTCCAAACCAACGAGGAGCCAAGGGCTTCACTTGCCCAAGAAGCAACTCGTCTTTTAATCCACTCCAAACCGGAATTTCTTTGCGGTAGTAAGCCTCGTTGAAAAAAGGTCGAAGACTCACACCTCTCGCCAGAGGCATTGAGTTCAAGCCGAGAAATCTCTCGTATACAATTGCACTAATATTGCCACCGGGATTGATTCCGCGGGTAGTTATCCCTTTCGGCTTATGGTCATGGAGTAACCAGATCCCAGGACCGTAGCTATGCAATCCATCGTTTTTTGTTTGTAAAAGCAGATCCGCCCGTTGAGCGGGACCGATCCATACCACGTCTCGAATCGACTGCCGGGCTTCCTTAACTTGAACACCATCTTCGTGAGTCACAGTAACCTTGTGGCCATGCGTATGTAACGAAATACCTTCGGACCCTCCGTTCAATACGCGAATTTTCACCTTCTGATTCTCACCCACAACTACCAGCGATTCTCTCAGCGTGTAGGGAAAAGAACGGCCATTTAAGAGGAAGAACTCAGGTAACGCCGAGGGTGCAGTACTATCGTATATCCGATTAGTAGCCTGAGCAATCAATCGCGGGTCGTTGGCCGATCGTGCCAACTGCGAAAGGTTCTCGTCCATATCCTGGTAATGCATATCATACTCTTTGTCGTATCTTGCTCTGGATGCCCTTGAGGGAGCCCTAACGTGACCGGCACCAACGTTAAGACTTTGTAACCAGTTATTAGGACGATTCTCCTCAACGACAAGCATTCCCTGCAAACCCATCATTACGTGAACATTCGGTTGAACATGGCAGTGATAAAACATGGTCCCCGTCTGACGAGGAGTTAGTTGGTATGCCCTGCTTTCGCCTGGCATGACCGGCAGCTCGCTGGCCTGCGGCACTCCGTCGTTTCCTTCACCTAAGTGCGTCAGAAAAGGATGGTCTACTCCGTGAAAGTGAATGGTATGCGGTAAATAATGGGTATTCTCGAGGACGACTTTTAGGCTATCCCCCTGTTCGATTCTTATAACGGGAGCAGGCGCCCTAAGGAGTGATTTCGCTTGGAGACTCTCAAAGTTTTCAGTCGCCATGCCACGCGTTTTAGGTGCAAATACCCAAAACGTTGGCCTAATCCCGGGGGCAACATCGTACATAGGGAATGGCTCCAACAAATCATTCGAGCGACCGTTCAGTTCGATTGCTTCGAGACGAATAACAATCTCATCAGGATCTCCATCGCCATCCTTGTCATTGCTCTTAACCACTGAAGTTGGCCCAAGAGCCGTCTTCATTAGAACAGACTGGGAAATTACGTTAGTCCCCTTAACAAAGGCGGCTACCTCCTCTGGAGAGTCCGGTCGGCAAAGGGGTGATTCGCTAATTTGCACACCTTCTATCTCCCTTGCTGCTCTCCACGACGAATATCGATCGTCACAGGCGATCTCGACGTCTTGCGACCTGAAAGAAACTGAAGGAGGGGGGGCATCGGTATGGGGAGCAAAAAGCCGATCTTGAATGTCGGCAATCGGGCCCGGAAGCCGTGAAGAAGGCCATAGCCAAATTCCCACGATCATAATCGAGATCGCCAATGCTGCGAGAAGTAGAAAGGAGCGCATCATCCTCCAATCTTAAGCAAGTCTCAGCTCTCCCGCTCGGGCGTGAGAATCTTCTTTGGGAGGCTAGAATGAAACTATGACAGCAAAGAAACCTATTTCAACGCAATCTCAGGCCCCGGACGCACAAGAATCCAGTTCGGCCTCTAACTCCAAGCCAAGTACCGCAAAAGCATCAGCGGTCCACCTCGGGCATATTTTTTCCCTACGTCCTAAGGTAGAGACCTCGTTCGAAGCGCAACATCTCCAAAGCGCCAAGGTTTTTCTTCAGGATGAAAGGTTTACTGATTTAGACTCTGCTGCCCGTGCGGTCGCGAAAAAGGCCTTGGAACTCACCCGCAAATCGGGCTCCAAGAGGGCACGACAGGACAGGAAAAGATCCTGAGACGTTCTCCTCTCAATGGAGAAATCTCTTGCTGGCAGATTATTCGTTTACTTCGAACGGTTGCGCCTACCAAAGAACAAAAAGAGTCCTAGGCCAAAGCACTGCCCAAAAACGGGAACTTACGAGGTCAAAAACGCCTTTAAAGACCTGGTGAAGCCTTTAGCATATATTTGAAGTGAGGGAACAGGTCCTGCCAGACTGGCCGGCCAAGCTTTCTGGGTATACCCTGGAACCCCCCGGCGAGAAGGACTCGACCTGGCACTCATGCGGCTCCGCCAATATGTGGAAAGAGCTGCGGTAGGAAATGACTTATTCATAAGATTTTGAGGAGCACATCAAACCATGAAAACTAAGCTGGAATACATATGGCTCGATGGATACAAGCCAACGCAGTCTCTTCGTAGCAAAACACGGGTAGAATCCAACTTTGGCGGAAAACTTGAAGACTGCCCCATGTGGTCTTTTGACGGAAGTTCCACCGAACAGGCAGACGGGAGCGATTCCGATTGCCTCCTTAAACCGGTAGCTCTTTTTCCAGACCCAGACAGAAAAAACTCCTTTCTGGTCATGACCGAAGTCCTGAATGCCGATGGATCTCCCCATGAATCAAACGGCAGAGCGACCATAGACGATGACGATGAGGACTTCTGGTTCGGGTTCGAACAAGAATATTTTCTTTGGGACCCCATGACAGATCGACCACCGGGCTTCCCAGTAGCAGGTTACCCAAGGCCCCAAGGGCCCTACTACTGCTCTGTGGGAGCGAATAACGCTTACGGACGTGCTTGCGTTGAGGACCATCTTGATCTCTGCCTCGAGGCCGGCGTAAATGTGGAAGGCATTAATGCCGAAGTCGCAGCCGGTCAATGGGAGTTTCAGGTTTTCGCAAAAGGTGCAAAGCGAGCTGGCGATGAAACGTGGATAGCTCGTTATATCCTTGAACGAACTGCCGAAGCTCACGGGTACGCAGTAGAGTGGCACCCGAAGCCCTTGGGCGACACGGACTGGAACGGCTCCGGAATGCACGCCAATTTCTCCAACGGCGTAATGCGCGACTCAGGCCAGGAAGGTGTTTTTACGAAAATCTGTGAAGAGTTCGGGAAAAATATTCAAAGGCATATTTCTGTCTACGGCGCCGATAACGATCTTCGCCTGACCGGAGCCCATGAAACGCAGGCAATAGACCAATTCAGCTTTGGGGTATCGGACCGCGGAGCTTCAATACGCATCCCCGTCGGAACCGTCGATGACGGATGGAAGGGACGACTAGAGGACCGCAGGCCGGCATCTAATGCGGATCCCTACAAGGTTGCCTCTTCCATCATTAAAACCACAAAAGAGGCCGATGTTTGATCGACCTCTCTAAGCCAAAATGTTGCACAGTCCGTCACTCCTGGGCGGACTCTGCAACATTGGCTGGAAAGACTTCTGCAATCGCTTCTTTACCAATCAACAATCGTGAATGGTCGATCGCCCACTTTTCTTCTGTAAAGATGAGTTCATAGACTTCGTATTCTAACGCGCCTGTCTGATTGAAAAGTTTATCCTTCGCGCGCAAAACGTTCGGAACACTAGCGGATTCTTCCCCTGTCACTCCAGGGTAAATCGTAAACTCGATGATCTGAGCCTCCGCTTTGAGTACCATATTTCGCTGTTCTGTAGCCCATTCTTCTTTTGTTTTATCGCGAGCCATTCCCTTTGAAACAAAGGAGTATGCCTTCTCAAAATCACCTGACTGAAAGGCCGTCAAGTATCCCCGTACTGTCTCTTCTGGCGACAAGGCGGATCCACTAAAACAGGATGTCATCGCGAAGCTCAAAACGACTGCGACTAGGCCTCTCGAGCGAAAAGTCTTGAACATATTCCCTCCAATCAATCAGTGAAACACTCGGACAGGAAGCCACGGTATTTCTACCGGGTCAAGCAAATTCCTCGAATCGACCATTAAAGTAACCGTCTGATCTATTTAATTATTTTGCTGAGAAGTAGAAAAGGATTTTCCCTCTGCACCTCCCCCAACAAAAGCCTTGCGGTTAATCTGATCGTGCGGTGGTAGACTAGTTCCTTCTAGAAACTGCCATGAAAGGAACTCGCGTGAAACTTCTTGACAGCCCAGCTGCTCCTAATCCTCGTCGTGTTCGGATATTTCTTGCTGAAAAAGGCATCGAACTAGAAAGGGAAGAAATCGATATCGGAGCTGGAGTTAACCGGCAATCGCCATATATCGATCAAAACCCAATGGGTGGAGTCCCAGTCCTCGTCCTAGACGATGGAACGTGGCTAGCGGAAAGCGTAGCAATCTGTCGATATTTTGAAGATCTACAACCTGAACCTCAACTCATGGGAAGAACTGGTCAAGAAAGAGCAGAGGTAGAAATGTGGAATCGACGGATGGAATCTGAAATCCTTCACACAATTGCCCAAGCTTTTCGACAAACTCACAAGTTCTTTAAAGGTCGAATTCCTCAAGTGCCCGAATACGGAGAAGCATGCAGGGGAGTCGCTATAAAACGAATGGCTTGGCTTGACGAAGAATTAGGTCAAAAGAAATTTGTCGCCGGCGAAGAATTCACCATTGCGGACATCACGGCTCTTTGTGGTATCGATTTTGGAAGAGTATCCAAAATAAAAATCGACCCGGCCCATAAAAATCTGACGCGTTGGCATGAAGTTGTTTCTGCGCGCCAGAGTGCCACGGCATAGCGACTTAATGTGAGCGCTATTAGAGGGCTGCAGCCCCATTACGTCGACGTCGCGAAAAGCTTGGAGCAGCTCATCAAAGAAAATGCTGATCGCGCTGAAGAGTCACGACGCTTACCGCAGACAGTCGCCGCTGAATTTGCCGCGAATGGCTTATACCGCCTAGGTGCACCTAAAGAACTACATGGCGCGGATGCTGATCCGGCCACACAGATCGAGGTCATTGAGGCCGTCTCGTCAGCCGATGGCAGTGCAGGTTGGAACCTGATGATCGGTATCGAAGTTTTTGGACAACTAGCTCCTCTTTTAGGGAATAACCTTCCTCTAATTGATGACCCTAACGTGATCATGTGCGGAGCCACTTCCGCGATGGGTCAGGCGCGACAAAAAAATGGGGGCTTTCTCGTCAGCGGTCGTTGGCAATTTGTTAGCGGCTGTCATAACGCAAGCATATTCACTGGACTCGTTAGACAATTTCGAGGGAACGAAAGGCTCAACGAGCCGCCCTCACTTGTAGTGGCCCAAAAAGATGAATTTTCAATCCTGGATACTTGGAATGTTTCAGGCATGAGAGGTTCCGGTTCTCACGATGTGGCTATCACGGATCACTGGTTCCCGGCAGAAAGAATTATCGTGCCTTCTCAAGTTGCAATCGAAGCACGTACTCCTCTGCAGCGAATACCCCTTGGCGTCAAACTCGCATACAACAAAGTTGGTGTTTCCCTAGGAATCGCTCGCGCGGGATTGAATGCGTTTACCGAGCTGGCCTTAAAAAAAACGCCGCGGTTCGGGAGTGTCAAACTACGAGATCGTGTATTCGCGCAAATAGCCATCGCTGAAGCCGAATCTATCGTGCGTGGAGCTCGAGCACTGGTCTTCGAATTAGTGGAAGAACTATGGGAGATCGTGAGCAAATCCGAACACATTGAAGATAAATGGCGCGCAATATTTCAAGTCGCCTGTTCAACTGCTGCTCGGTCTTGCGTCGAAGCAGTACAGAAGGTGGCCGAAGCTGCTGGAACATCCTCTAACTTTAAAGGTGAGCCACTAGAGAGAATCGTGAGAGACGTTCGAGTC
>CAYOGP010000134.1:0-5938 GCA_964403555.1 uncultured Spirochaetales bacterium
CTTCCTCATTTTCTGTAGCTTAGACTACTCGTTTATCCCTATTGCCGGCTTTCTTAAGAATCAGCGCAACGTTCAAACTTTGGAATTGGATAGTTACTTAATTTTTTGATTTTGTCCCGCAACAGAGTTGTCACTGCCGGTCCGAAAGACCACGGAGGCTTCCGATCTAACTCCAAAGACAAGACCCCCACTGCCCTCAAATTTCCTGAAGCCGACTCCTGCAAAATCGGCCCTCCCGACATTCCATTGACTGCATCGCAACTCGTCCAAATTACTTGCGATTTATCATACGGATAGGCCGAAATCTCTACCAATTTACATTCTGATTCTCTGGGTCTTGTAGAGCCTGCATAGCCTGCGATTCTGAGATTGCCTTCACATGCCTCACCGATTGGAATCGGCGTTCTATCCTCAAGAGGGTCGATCTTCAACACCGCCCAATCCCCACGAGCTCGAGAAATAGTTTTCTTAAATGGGCCTACCTCAACCGCCTCTACATTAATTCTACGAATTCGTCCTAAATCATCTTGAAATCTGACTTCCTTTGGCTCTTTGTATTCATCAGTCTTTGATTTACGCAAAAGATGAGCAGCCGTTAAAACGATATCCGGAGAAATCAAAAAGACTGTTCCGTCTCGAACGCCTTCTTCGAAGCCCAAAGAGATACTTCCAATTCCATTCTGGAGCCCTCTTACTGCTGGCGAAAACCCACAACGAACGTCTCCGCCCCAAAGTTTATCTGCTTCCCACTTCGTGCAATTTGACGATCGAACATTATCAGACAGATAAAGAGCGCCCAGCAAGGCCAACCAAGTAATCAAAGTGAATCTTTTTATTTTTAACACTGGAAGAGCTTTCATCCTTCGTTGCATGATAAACGAAGGGGATTGATGATTACCACTTTGGATACCAGGAGAAATTAAATGTCACACTCTCATATCTCTAAAGGGTCCTGCCTATGTGGTGATGTGGAATTCAATGTGACTATGCCTACGATGTTCTGCGCTCATTGCCACTGCACTATGTGTCAAAGAGCTCATGGGGCAGGATGCGTCACCTGGTTTGCAATTCCCTACTCACAGTTCGAATTAATCGATCCGAATAGCCAGCTAGTCAGCTTCAAGTCCTCAGATCACGGTATGCGTTCTTTTTGTTCAAAATGTGGAAGTACGCTTTTTTGCGAGTCCACCATCCATCCCGATCATATCGACATAGTACTGGCCAACATGAAAGATCCTATCGATCGAGAACCCAAGTCACACATTTATTTTAGTGATAAAGCTAGGTGGAGTTCAGTTAATGACTCCTTGAAAAAGTTAGGGGGTCCATCGGGAGTTGACCCGCTTGACCCCTAGAGTTCGACTCACTTTTTATGTAAGAGCGGGAGAACTTCCTTCGCAAATAAAGTCATCGATTGCCTGCTTTTTACCGGATCTAGACCTGGAAAATGCATTCCCACCACAAGATGAGTCATACGCATGCTATTCGAGAAATTATCAAGTCCTCGTGCAACTTCTTCTGGCGTTCCAATCAAAGGAACCCCGGGAATGCTTTGGTCTAGACTCGCTCTCAGTTTATCCGGATCGGGCAAATCAATCTCAGCGTCTGATTGTATCTTGTTAATATTATCACTCGCCTCAGCGGCCCACTTTTGATACCAGAACAGAAGGTGATGAAGGTGTTCTTGACAATCTTCCCAGGCCTGGTCCGTCGTGGGCGCACAATAGGCCCATTGCAACTGCGTCGCAAAGAAGTCTGCCGGATTTTTCCCTAAATCCGTAAGCATCTCATCGTATAGTTGCTGACCAGCCGGTTCACTCACTCCTAAAAAGTGACAGTCTAATCTAGCTGTTCTTCTAACCGCTTTCGTTCCCCGGGCACCAATCCAAATCGGAGGCGGATCCTGAACAGGTCGCGGCTGAAGACGAACATCATCCATGTTGTAATGTTCTCCGTGGTAAGAGAACGACTCATTAGTCCACATTCCACGGATAACTTCCACGCCTTCTTCCAAAAGGCTTCCCCTTTTTGTCCGATCTATCTCAAAGTTATTAAATTCATTCGGCACGTAACCTTGACCAAGGCCGAGGTCAAATCTTCCATTAGACAAGATATCTACGGTTGCGGCATCTTCGGCTACATGCCGAGCATCATGTAAAGGCAAAAGCACCAGATAAGTACCTATTCTTGCCGTCGTCGTTCGTCCAGCTAAATTTCCTGCAATAGGCATAAGGGAAGGCGAATAACCATCCTCGCTAAAGTGGTGTTCCGTAAGCCAAATATTGTCATACCCCAACTCTTCGGACAGGACGGCTTGTTGAATCTGTTCCTCGTAAAAAGCAGCCCAAGGCCTGCGCCACTTGGGTGGGTTCCGGAATGACCAAAGGAGTCCAACTTTCATAATTTACCTCTTCTTTCTTAGTACACGTTATCCTAGCTCATTAATTCCCAAACAAGGTCGAGGTTAACCAAGACCTGCTGTAGCACCCCCATCAATCGCAAAAACCCCACCGGTTACATATTGGGAGTCGTCACTTAAGAGGAAAAGAACCATGCTCGCTATCTCTGAAGCCTTGCCATAGCGCTTCATAGCAGTTGTATCAGCAAAAAACGTCCTTACTTCCTCAGGATTCTGAGGATTAAGGCCCTTTTCTATTGCCGTCATCATTGGAGTCTCAATTGGCCCTGGACAAATGCAGTTCACTCGAATTGGAATGCTCCCATACTCCCTTGCAACTGCTTTTGTTAGACCTAGTACAGCATGTTTAGCCGCGACATAACCACTCAGAGTTGCATAGCCCGTCATGCTTGCGGTCGAACCCGTGTTAACAATCGAGCCACTACCATTTTTTCGCATTAATGGAATCGCAGAACGCATTCCATAGGAGACGCCCATGAGATTGATATCAATCACTCGCTGAAACTCATCGAGAGAATAATTCTCAAGAGGCTCGAGGGGACCGTTGATTCCTGCATTATTGAAAAGGCAATCCAAGCCGTCGCCACGATCGGACACAGCATGTAGCCAACTCTCAATTTCTTCTGGATTAGTCACATCTAGGCGAACAAACTCTGCCTTTCCTCCTGAGTCTAGAATTTCTCGAATCACCGAATGCCCTGCTTCCTCGTTCTGGTCACCGATGAAAACTGCCCCCCCTTCTTCTGCAGCAGCCTTAGCTGTAGCTCTGCCGATTCCGCTAGCACCACCAGTGATGGCAATTGCTTTTCCTTGAAAACGATTCATCATTCAACCTCATTTATAAAAAAAGCCTGGAAAGTTGATCAAAAAACTTAAGGCCCGCCTTTTCTTCCAATTCGCTGTAAACTACAGGAAATCCAAGGGACGGAGGTTCACCCATGTTCTTCAAAGGCGCAATTTCAGCAGACTCGCACATTGTAGAACCACCTAACTGTTACATCGACCATATCGATCCGAAATACAAATCAATAGCGCCTCGGGTAATTAGCACTCCTGGTAGAGCTGATGCCTTTGTTATGGAAGGAATGAAGCGAGTAGTCCCTATTGGACTTATCGATGGGGCGGGAAAAACCGTAAGCGAAATCAAAAGGTTTGCTAAAACGGCGACCTTTGATCAGTGTCGACCCAGCGGTTACGATGCGAGCTACCGGATAGCGGATCAAGAACAAGATGGAATTGCGGGCGAAATCCTTTATGCATCTGTAGGGATGGCAATCTGTACACATCCTGTTCCGGAATATAAAGACGCGGCTATGAAAGCTTACAACCGGTGGCTCGAAGGTTACTGCTCGGAGGCTCCCGATCGGCTTTTTGGTCTCGGTATGACTCCTGTCCTTTCGGTAGACTCTGCTATCGAAGACTTTAAAGAGATAAAACGTCAAGGCTTCAAGGGTGTGATGATGCCCGGAAACCCTATTTACGAAGATTACGACCATGCCGATTACGACGCACTTTGGGAATGTGCAGTCGACCTTGACCTTCCACTTTGTTTCCATATTTTGACAGCTAAAGAGGGAGATATGCGATCAGCATTCCATCCAAGCCGAGGACACCGAATCAATGGCTTCATGCAAATCATTCGCGCTGTGCAGGACGTTATTGGTGTGATGGTCCTTGGCGGAGCATTCGAACGATTCCCAGATCTTAAACTGGTCTGTGCCGAGGGAGACGCGGGCTGGATGCCCCACTATATGTATCGTATGGACCATGCTGCCTTTAATAATGCTGATGACGGAATTATTCCAGGGCTTTCAAAGGTTCCAAGCGCTTATCTTAAAAAAAATGTGTTCATGACTTTTCAAGACGACTGGGTCGCATTCAAAACTCGTGACCTGATGTCGTCCAGCCAATTGTTGTGGGCTAACGACTTTCCGCACACAGATTCGACTTGGCCTAACTCGCAGGCTCTTTTAGCTGAGCATGCATCGGACCTTAGCGAAGACGAAACTCAGGCGATCCTCAGAGATAACGTAAGAGGCGTATTCAACCTCCCCGCATAAAGATGGATACCGAACGCCCGATAGTTAGTGTTATCCCCGGTGACGATGCTGCGCCAGAAGCAATCGACGCGAGCCTTCTTGTATTGAAACAGCTCGCAAAAGAGGTCAACTGGAGGCGCATCGCCCCTGGCACCGAACTTGCATCGCTTAGCATCCAAACACGCGAAGATTATATCCGTTCGGTAATAGACGGTTCCGATTCGGTGCTATTCGGCGCGACAAATGGAACGACGCCGGGTGTCATCCATATGAGATGGAATCGAAAGACTTTTGCCAATGTTCGACCGATTCGATGGAGACCTGGATTTCAATCTCCCTTATCTAACCCGGAAAACATCGATTACGTCATAGTTAGAGAGAACTTAGAAGATATGTACGTTGGTGTTATGGGAGATGCGAAATTGCTCGTGGAACACGGGTTGACCAGCCAAAGATCTAGAATTCCGGAAGGAATACAAGACGCGCGTTTTGCGGCAAAAATTATTACCCGCGAAGGAACGGAGCGTGTGGCACGGTTTTCCTGTGACCTCGCAATGAAACGAAGGAAGAAGCTGACGGTTTCAGCCAAAACAAACATGCTTCCCGCTACAGATCGATTCTTTTGTCAAATCGTACGGGAAGTGGCTCTGAACTACCCAAACCTCGAATATGAAGAGTATATCGTCGACGATATGGCCAGCAGGCTGGTCCAAAGCCCTTCCGAATTGGATGTTTTGCTGCTCCCGAATCTATACGGAGATATCCTTTCCGATGAGGCGGCCGCGACAATTGGTGGGCTAGGCCTCGCCCCCAGCGGTTGCTACGGAGACGATTTCGCATACTTTGAGTCTGCGCATGGGACAGCTCCAGATTTAAGCGGTCAAAACAAGATAAACCCCACCGCTACCCTTCTCTCAGCCGTTATGCTCTTTGAGTACCTGGGCCTAGGACCGCTAGGGGACAGATTGTCAACTGCGATCGATCGAGTATACCAACATGGGCAATGGCTTCCGAGCGATCAGGGAGGTCGGGCGACCACACTTGAGTTCGCACAGGCGGTACTCGACGCCCTTTAAACATACGACGAATTCTTTAGCAACTAATGAAGCTTAATCACTCACTTATTCAATAGTTTTTCGATACGATGTTATTACAGAAATGCCATTGAGGAGATCATTATGAGCACTGCAGATGCCCACAGTTTCAGCGTACGTTGTTCCCCCGGCTTAACTAGCGAGCGGCCGTGGATTGCCGCGGGAGATGAGTTTGACATAAAGGTTCTTTCAGTAGACGAACCTAGAAAAACCGTAGAGTTCATGGGCAAAATCAAGGCTGGGTATCGCTCGGGAAACCATCTCCACACTTCTGAAACTCATTTGCTCGTTATAGAGGGCAGGCTAAAGAACCACACTACGGGCGTAGAGTTTGGTCCGGGTGATTATTGTTATCAGCCCAAAGGCGACCTGCATGACGAAGAGGC
>CAYOGP010000135.1:0-5867 GCA_964403555.1 uncultured Spirochaetales bacterium
AAGAGCATTGTTAACGCTAAAGCCTCGGTAGAGCTCGTGAGCCTTATCAGACTCCGGCCCTGCTTCATCAAGCTCCAGCCGTGGCTCAAAACGCCAAAACAAATCCGGGACTAAAACCACGTAACCCTCGCTTGCGTAATTGTCTGCCACAGCGCGAAGAAACTTCGTAACTCCAAAAGTCTCTTGTAATAAAAGAAGACCCGGGCCCCCTCCAGCTTCGGGGAACGACAAATAGCCCTGAAAATCATCTTCAATCTCGACCCACTTACCCGACATTTTGAGAACTCCTTTATTCCGCAACGTGGCGATTATAGTTGGAATTTTCCCAAGTAAAGCAACTAGTAACTGTGGTATTCAATCGTCCTGTCCCCGTGAGGATATGAGCGCTTGCCCGGTTTCACTTTCATAAGACGTATCATGGGCGGAGCGAGATTCCCTAACTTAGCCTTTTTATAAAAATCTTCGGGAGTATTAACCTCGTGGAACGGCTACCGTGGAGACAATGCACGAAACAATTCCGTCAGACATCGAAATTGCTCGCAAAGCGACTTTGCAACCCATCTCCGACATTGGCAAAGGGCTGAACATTCCGGAGCAATCTCTTATTCCCTACGGACATACTAAGGCAAAAATCAACTCCGACTTTCTCGATTCAATCGAGGAGCGACAGGACGGCAAATTAATCCTGATTACAGGAATGACTCCGACACCCGCAGGAGAAGGAAAAACGACTACTTCAGTGGGACTTTGTGATGCTTTAAACCTGATTGGAGAAAAGGCCCTTACTGCACTTCGGGAACCAAGCCTTGGGCCCTGTTTTGGGATGAAGGGCGGGGCTGCTGGGGGCGGGTACGCGCAAGTCGTTCCGATGGAGGATATCAATCTTCATTTTACTGGTGACTTACACGCGATAACCGCAGCTCACAACCTGCTTTCCGCAATGCTCGACAATCATATCAATTGGGGAAACAAACTAAATCTCGATGCTCGACGAGTCACCTGGCGCAGAGTCATGGACATGAATGATCGCGCACTCCGCGATATTACGGTTTCTCTCGGAGGCCTTGGAAATGGCTATCCACGCCAGGACGGTTTCGACATAAGTGTCGCGTCTGAAATCATGGCGATTTTGTGCCTTGCCCTCAACTTAGAGGACCTTAAAAAACGACTTGAACATATAGTCGTCGGATATTCGAAAAAACGGGAACCGATCACCGCTTTTGATCTCCAAGCTGCCGGAGCTATGACAGCTCTCCTCCGAGATGCTTTAATGCCCAACCTTGTACAGACCTTGGAGAACAATCCAGCCATTATTCATGGCGGTCCCTTCGCAAATATTGCGCATGGGTGCAGCTCCGTAATTGCCACAAGAGCAGGTTTAAAACTCGCAGACTACGTGATTACAGAAGCCGGTTTCGGAGCAGATCTGGGCGCGGAAAAGTTTTTCAACATTAAATGTCGAAAAGCGGGACTCAAACCAGAGGGAGCGATAATTGTAGCTACCGCTAGAGCTTTAAAAATGCATGGTGGCGTGGCTCTTGCTGACCTTGAAAGCACAAATGTGGAGGCGGTAAAGAAAGGATGCGAAAACTTATTACGCCATATACATAATGTAAAATCTTTCGGCGTCCCAGTTCTTGTGGCAATTAATCGGTTCGCCGGAGACGCCGATGCGGAAATCGAAATTATACAAAAAGAAGTTTTTGAAGCAGGCACTGAAGCAGTGCCCTGTACACATTGGTCAGATGGTGGCGAGGGAGCAACGGAACTCGCTCGAAAAGTTGTGAGTTTAACAAGCCAAGGGAAGAGCCAGTTCTCGCCTCTATACGAAGATGGTTTGACTCTCTGGGAAAAGGCCCGTCTAGTGGCGATGAAGACCTATGGCGCGGACGATATAACTGCCGACAAATCGACTATAAACCAGTTCAAACGTCTTGAGAAAGAAGGTTATGGGCACTTCCCCGTGTGCATGGCAAAGACGCAGTACAGTTTTTCAACTGACCCCAAACTCCTTGGTGCGCCTTCTCATCACTCAGTTCCGATACGAGAGGTCAGATTAGCGGCGGGGGCGGAGTTTATCGTGGTTATCTGTGGCGATATCATGACCATGCCCGGTTTACCGCGGGAACCGGCTGCCAATCAAATTAACGTCAACACTTCCGGTCAGATCGAGGGGCTTTTTTAATCATGGAATTGGGAATCTACTCAACGAGTCACGGCCTTGGATATCGCGATGGAGAGAACTTTTTCGCAAAGAGTATTCCTTTTGACATGATGCAACCCATAGAGGTCGCCAAGAAAGTTGAAGACGCCGACTTTCACTCAATGTGGTTCCCGGATCACGTGTGCATGCCCGTTGAATCCTCGAGCGGGCATGTCGCGAATGCGTCAAGAACCCGAGCATACGAATCGAGACACAACATGCTCGATGCAGCAGTCCTGATGGGAGCGGTAGCCAATGCAACCAGCACCCTTAAAATTGGAAATACAGTTTTAATTGCTCCTTATCGAGGTCCCCTAAATGACGCTCGACAATTTGCAACGGTTGACATCCTTTCTAAAGGAAGGTTGATTTTGGGCGTGGGCGCAGGATGGTTAGAAGAAGAATTCAGTGCCTTGGGTCTCTCGTACCAAAACCGAGGTGAAATGACTAACGAGTGCATCGAAATATACAAAAGAAGTTGGACCGACGACGTCGTGGAGTTCCATGGCTCTTTTTATGATTTTTCGGGAATTTCCATGGATCCGAAACCTATTCAAAAGCCACGACCACCGATAATTTTTGGTAGCGTCGTCCCGGCAGGTGCGCGTCGAGCGGCGAGGTTTTGTGACGGACTGTACCCACTCTTCCTGGACCCTAAAGCTGACCCCTTTCGATTTTCCAACTTACAGGACATCGTACGACACGAACTTGATACGTTGGAACGGGCTCACGACTCGTTCTCGATGATCGCGTGCGCCTCCATGCGAGTTCAAAAAGAATCCTTCGAAGGAAAAGAACGACCCATATGTACAGGAAGCCCCGAACAAGTTCTTTCCGACCTGGAACGACTAGCAAAGGCCGGTTACTCGCACGTAGTCGCGTTCTACGACTGTCCTTCTGGCCAAATCTCCGAGTTACTCGACCAGATTAGCATTACAGGAAACGCCATAATACCGGAGGCCAAGAAACTCGTGCCGGACGGCGGATTCAACAAAACTTTGTAACCGCCTAGCTTCCAAAAAAGGACTCTCCAACAACTCCGAACGACAAAGAGGACCCGTGGCAAAAATCCCTGCCTACTCAAACAGCGATTTAAAAGAAGGTCAGATCGAACGTATCGATCTTGACGGACACGAACCGATTGCACTGTACAAGGTAGATGGACAAATTTACGCCACAGAAGACACCTGCAGTCATGGCGCGGCTTCCCTTGCGGAGGGAGACCTGGATGGACATGAAATAATTTGTCCTTTTCATGATGGCAGTTTCGATATCAGAACTGGCCAAGTCGTGCTTCCGCCCTGTACCTCTCCGATTCAGACATTCCCAGTGACGATTGAAAATGGAACTATTCTTATTGAGTTACCTGACTGAAAGGAAATAACCAATGACTAAAAAGAACGTCATCGTGACTGGTGCCTTAGGTGGCCTGGGAACAGCAATTACTAAACAGGCTCTCTCGCAAAACTATAGGGTCATCGCCTGCGATAGAAGAGCGGAGGATTTGGATCCATGGCTTAAACTATTCACGAAGGCAGAACAAGAGAATTTACTCTTTTTTGCATTTGACGTGCGCAAGATTGAGGAGGTTGAAAACGTAAAAAGTGATCTGGACAAGCAAGGAATAAATATTTCCTATCTCGTCAACAATGCAGGCATTACGGGAGTTGCAACGCCATGGGAAATGGACCCCAAAGTCTTCGATCGGATCATTCAGGTAAATTTATACGGCACCTATAATCTCAGCAGGACGTTTTGCGGCGACATGCGAGAACAGAATTTTGGACGAATCGTTAACCTTGCATCCTTATTTGCCTTCGATCCAGGCGTCGGACAAGCTCCTTATGCGGCCGCCAAGGCAGGAATTATCGGCTACACCCATTCCCTAGCGACCGATCTCGCAGACTCGGGCGTTACGGTAAATGCGATCGCTCCCGGTCTTATCTGGCACACCCGCCTAGAAAGAACCCTAAGCGGAAAAGAAAAGGAAGGCTGGGAACGACGGATACCGATGAAGCGTGTTGGGACTCCAGAAGAAATCGCGGAAACCGTTGCTTTCTTAATGTCTGATGGAGCCTCATACATCACGGGGCAAACGATTCACGTGAACGGTGGATCTTATCTAACCTAAATTTGCGCAACGCTTAGTAAGACTTCGGCAATCCCAAGACGCGTTCGGCCAAATAGCAAAGAATTAACTGAGGGCTCACGGGGGCCAGACGATGAATCATAACCTCTCTGAGGTAGCGCTCCACGTGATACTCCTTCGCGTATCCCATCCCACCGTGTGTCATCACTGCATTAGTACAGGTATCGAAGGCAGCCTCCGCAGCCAGATATTTGGATGCATTTGCCTCGGCACCACACTCCTCGCCCTTGTCGTAAAGTGAAGCCGCCTTGAGGACCATGAGGTTTGCCGCCTCGAGCTGAGCCCAATTCGCTGCAAGTGGATGTTGAATCGACTGATTTTTTCCTATAGGACGTCCAAAAACGACACGTTCTCTGGCGTAATCTGTCGCGCGACGTAGTGCGACCCTACCCAAACCCACGAGACCAGCCGCTATTAAAATACGCTCCGCATTTAAACCTTTAAGCAAATACCTAAAGCCCATACCTTCGTCACCGATCCGGTGCTCCAGTGGTACAGGCATACCTTCGAAGAACAGCTCATTGGAATCTACCGCCTTACGACCCATCTTCTCGATCTTACGAATGTCCACGTAGTCGCGATCTAGATCGGTATAAAAGAGCGAAATCCCATCAATCGGCTTTTCGATATCCTCCAAGGGCGTAGTGCGAGCCACCAACATTATTTTGTTAGCCACTTGGGCAGTAGAAATCCAAACCTTCTCCCCGTGAATGGTGTAATGATCACCGTTCCGTACAGCACGAGTCTTAAGTCTCGTCGTATCATGGCCCGTGTTTGCCTCAGTAACACCGAAACACGCGATATCGTCCCGCCTGACTATCCTCGGCAACCAAGTAGACTTTTGTTCTTCGCTACCGTAAGCAAGCAAAGGCGTAACACCGAAGAGTCCAATTGCTACAGCAGAAACTCCACTATTCGCGGCTCCCGATTCTGAGATCGCCTGGACAACCAGAGCAGCCTCGGTGACTCCAAGTCCTGTACCCCCATACTCTTCTGGGATCGCCACACCTATCCAACCACCGTCAGCTAAGGCTCTACAAAATTCCTCAGGAAATTTTCCGTCGGCATCACGATCGAGCCAGTACTGATCGTCAAATTGCTTGCAAAGCTGCAAAACAGCCTCACGAATTTGATTTTGTTCGGGCGTCAACATTGAATCCATTTTCAACTACTCCAATAGGGGTGGAATTGGACTGAACGTACCACGAAGGAGCCCTGAAAGAACACGGAGAAACATCTGGCGCCTCACCCCAGGGGGGTTTAAGGCGACCTTGACGGCTCCTTAAAGGGTATAGTCATTGAACTCTCAAGAACCGAGGAGAACACGACGATGGATATGCAGGCGCCAATCGCTTACCTGATTAAATCGAACAAGCCCGCTGACCACCTGGTTTATCCAGCTAAAAGCTCAAGGAAAACTGTTCGTCCGGAGCAAGAGTTCCACACTATGACTATTCGCGATTGCCGCGACGTCATGGGAGCTCTCAGCCTTGATAAGACAGGCTTCGAATTGCA
>CAYOGP010000136.1:0-5866 GCA_964403555.1 uncultured Spirochaetales bacterium
ATATTGCATCCTTTAATGAAGCACTGGCTCGCGAAGCTGCTGTTCATTCGAAGCTCGTGATTATTTTAAATTTTCCGAATAATCCTACGGGCTATATGCCTACTGTTGAGGAGAGCCGAGAGATCGTTTCTTCCCTTCTGGCGATTGCGGATTCTGGGACGAAGCTCGTAGTCATTTGTGATGACGCCTACTTTGGACTTTTTTACCACTTAGGAGGAGAGTCTTCTAAAGAATCACTTTTCGGAGAGTTAGTCGGGCGTCACCAGAATCTCTTTTCTATTCGATTAGACGGAGCTACAAAGGAGCTTTTTGCCTGGGGCCTACGATGTGGCTTTCTTACCCTAGGTCCTGGAGATCGGGACTCTGCTGAGGAAGTTATTGACGTTCTGGATGCAAAATTACGCGGTGCGATTCGGAGCGGTGTGTCGAACAGTCCACTTCTATCGCAGACTTTGGTGGAACGCTGCCTGACAGATCTGGAAAGTATTAAAGAACGTGACGATAAGATAGAAATACTTCGAGAACGCGCCGAGCAAGTAGATTTGTCGGCGAGAAGTTCTCGGTTTTCTAATAGTTGGGAGGTGTATCCATTTAATAGTGGCTACTTCATGTGTTTAAAGATCAAAGGAGTTTCTGCCGAAAATGTGAGGAGGCACCTCTTGGACCGTTACCAAACAGGCCTCATCGCGACCGCAGAGCATGATCTTAGGGTTGCATTTTCATGTCTCGAACTTGAAGAAATCGAGCCGCTTTTTGAGTTGATCGATAAATCAGTTCGCGACCTTACTTAATGGGTCTACTCTGAAAGTTCTTGATTATCCAGCCTTTCAAGAATGTCGATATATGCGTGCACTCCCATCACCAAGTTCTTTACAGAGATGCGTTCATTTATTCCGTGAACACCGCGAGTTTCTGAGGGTGGTAGTCGGCGGGGCGCAAAACCATAAGAATCGATGCCAATCTCACGAAAATAATGAGCATCAGTAAAGCCACTACTTACTCTCGGAATAACAATACCTTCAGGGTTTGAGTTCGATGCAGCGTCTTCGATGGCGCGATATAGAGGTGTTTCGGTTGAAGTGATCTGGTTTGAAAAACTGAGCAGAGTTCGTATTTGAATCCGAGGGTCGTTCACAACTTCGCGTACTTTCTCGGTGAAGTCTTCGCAGCTACCCCCAGGTAGTATACGGGCGTCAATGTGAGCTTTGGCCGAAGCTGGCATTACGTTTGTGCGCTCACTTCCCTTAAGCACAGTAATAGCGAGAGTGTCTCTTACCAGGGAGTTTCTTACTCGAGAGCTAAGGAATCGTTTCTTAAATTGTTGGTCACTATTTAGTGATCTTTGAAGTGAGGAGAGACCCGGCCTATCTTCCTCTGAAGCGAGGACGGCCATTAGTCGGAACATTCGCGCTACTTCGGGGATTACGTGGATGTTGGTTTCGATTTCAAGAGCTTTCGAAAGACCAGAAACTAGTACGGGCACCGATGAGTCTGGGCCTGCGGTAGAGCCGTGTCCCGCTTGTCCGTCCACGCTCAGTTCAAGCCAACAGGGTGTTTTTTCTGTTACGGAGACACCCCAAACGTCTGGCTGAAGATCTGAACCGGTTCCACTTCCCGGACGAATTCCTCCACCTTCGGTGAGTAAAAATTTTGCCCCACCGAGGATTTCTCGGTGGCGTTCAGCAATGAACCCCGCTCCGAAACGACCACCAGTCTCCTCATCAGGTACGGCTAGAAAAATGATGTCTCTGTGGAGGGGACTTTCTCTTTCTGCAAGGTTTGCAAGGACTAGTGCATGGACTACCGACAGACCCTTGGCATCGATTGCACCTCGTCCTAGTACATACCCCCCAGTCACCATTCCAATGAAAGGGTCCGCAATCCAATCGCTCTTTATGGCGGGCACGACATCCAAATGGGAAAGCAATATTACTGGTGCGGCGTCACCCGTACCTCGAACTCGTGCCCAGACTGCTGCCCTTCCAGCTTGAGAGATACCTTTGGGGGTCTCTATTACGCGTGTTTCAATGTTTCTTTCCGAAAGAAAATTAGATAGAAATCTCGCAAGGGGGGCCTCATCACCCGGTGGATTCGTCGTGTTAAATCTAATACTGCTAGATAGGAGTTTTGCCGCAGCTTCTGGCAAATTAGAGATCGGATCGGGTACCTTTTCAGTCGAGAAAGGCCAAAGTTTTTTAATCTGACTTAACGGTTTTTTTATATGAGCCAGGGGGTCAAGTGCCAGAGATTCGTTTGGTGCGATGAGAAAGAAAAGAAAAACGATGACTCTGGTCACGAGAATTCGATGATAATTCAAGCGCTTAGGGCATATTGCCCCTGGGGACTCTGTTCTTGTTAGATAAAGAAATTTCATCACACATTACGGAAACGACTCACTACGCCCTAGGAGGTGACTCCGGCTTCCTTGTTACGCATTATACCTCTTGACTGAAGTATAGGTAGATAGGTCATTGAAGAACTTTTGGAATAAAAGAACTCGAGAGAGATTGAGCGCTCAATTGGGCCCTTTAGTTGATTGTTACAAAGCCAGAGCGAAACTCTTTAATCTTGGTTTTGAATCGGGCGTAAGTCGTCGCGCGGGCCTTCTGTTTATCCTCGTCTTGGTCTCAGTAGGTTATCTGTTTTTAGGTGAATCGCAGAAAACCCGGGAAGACGAGGCTATCCATGAACCAGCTTTAGCTGTTAGTTCCGGCGCCGTCCCTCAACAACCTGAGATGAAGACTCCCGTCTATTCTTCAGAAGAGAAAATGCAATCTCTGTTGGAAACGGAAGAAGATGACAGGTCCGTTGCCTTCGAGACACTTCAGGGCACCTTGGGCTCCGGAGATACATTAGGGTTGGTCTTAAACCGCCGAGGTGTCGCCAGCAGGTTGATCCACGATATTACTTCCCAAATGCGGCCCCTTTTTGATTTTCGTCGGGCACGCCCCGGAGATAAGTACTACTTGGATCTTAGAGAAGACGGGAGAATTTTGAGATTTCGTTATGTAAGGTCCCCGTTTGAAGAGTATGTACTGGAAGTTGACGGGGAGATTGCCACAGCGAGAAGGTTAGCTCCCACGATTGACAGACGGCGCGCAACAATTTCCGGTCTGGTCAGTCAGAACCTATACGATTCGCTTTCAGACGTTGGAGGAGATCATAGTCTAGCTAGTGACTTCTCCGAGATATTTGCCTGGGACTTGGACTTCTCCCGGTCTGTCCGGATGGGCGACCGATTTGCCATCCTTTACGAACGTCTTTACAACCTCCGGGAGGGTAGGCCAGAGACCTATATAGGTTCTGGGAAAATCCTTGCAGCTAGCTACCTAGGGAATGGAGCAGCCCTGCAAGCGCTTTATTTCGAAAGCGAGGCTGGGCGTGGCGGTTACTACCGACCAGATGGCTCGGCAATGCAACGCCAATTTCTAAAGGCCCCTTTAGAGTACAGAAGGATTAGTTCCTCATATTCTCTTTCACGTCTTCATCCAATTCTTAAAGTTCGGCGTCCACATAGGGGAATCGACTACGCCGCTCCTGCAGGCACGCCCGTTTGGGCTGTCGCAGATGGAACCCTGACATACATGGGTCGAAACGGAGGTTTCGGCAAGCTGGTAAAGATCCGGCACGCGAATGGCTACCTTTCTTACTACGGACATCTTTCCCGCTACAGAAAGGGCTTGAGAGTGGGTTCGAAGGTTAGCCAAAAGGAGGTGGTGGGCTATGTAGGATCTACGGGTTTGGCCACAGGCCCCCACCTTGATTACCGCCTTAGAAAAGACGGCAAGTATGTAGATCCTAATAAAATTAGAATTCCCTCAGGAAAACCGATTTCTAAGGACAAACTTGAAAGCTTTGGCCTTCATAGAGACCAAGTGTTATCCGAACTGAAAACTGCTAAATCTGCCGGGTCTCTCTAAGTTTTGCGACTAGGTTCGACTGGAGCAGAGGGTCTCCGGCAACGTTTTGTGTCAAGATATGAGGTCTATGGGGAAAAATAATAGAGTACAAAAAGATCTAACCCACAAACTGATCTCGCTTGGGCAGCGTCTGGCGAAAAGAGAGCTGGTTCACACCGTTTCTCTTGGTGAGGCGCAACGTAGGGCGATCGAGATTCATGGAGATATCGCAGACGCCCTGATAGCGTATAACCTAGAGGTAGAGAAGGCCGGTGTACCTCAGCTAAAAGTTGAGCAAAGTCCTGTTCGTACCGATGAGAAGCATCTTCGTTCGATTCAGTTTGACATAAAGAGAGGTAGATACACGGCGATCGTTACTGTGAAAAGTAGAGGTGGAATCACTTTAGTAGGACCCTTTAGGGCTGGAAAATCAGAAGGGCCTTGTAAGACTTTTCCATTCGGTTCCGCTGAAGAACTTTCTTTGGCACTCCCTTTATTTTTAGAAAAATTCCTGGAAGAGGCGGCTACACCGTGAGTGGTAGTCCAAGTGGTGCCGAGACAGTCATCGAGAGCATCGACGACCTCGTCGATCACATTCGAGCAGGAGAGAAATCGCGAGAGCTCTGGATGGTAGGAACGGAGCATGAAAAAATTGGCCTTTATCGAAAGGACCTAAGCCGAGTTTCCTATGAAGGGGATGACGGGATTCGTGGTTTACTGGAGGAGATTTCAGAATCCGACGGATGGAGTAAAACCTACGAAGGTGACGAGATCCTTGTAGCTTTAGAAAAGGATGGCGCGAGTATCACCTTGGAACCAGGCGGACAGCTTGAGTTGTCAGGCGCTCCTTTGCGAACGATCCACGAGACCTGTAGCGAGTTCCACCAGCATCTCGAAGTGATTCGGAGCCCATCTGAAGCGCGAGATATTGTTTGGCTCTCTTTGGGGATTGATCCTTGCCATTCGGTTCATGAAGTCCCCAAGGTGCCGAAGCAACGTTATGGCGTAATGAGAGACTACCTTCCTAAGAAAGGAACTCTCCCTCTGGAAATGATGCATTTAACATCGACGGTGCAGGCAAACTTTGATTTCTCAGATGAGAGCGATATGGCCAAAAAGATGAGAACCGCGACCGCCGTGTCTCCTATTGTTTCTGCCATTTTTGCCAACTCGAGTATTGCGGGAGGTCAGGACTCGGGATTTATTTCCAAGAGAGTTGATATTTGGCAGAACACCGACCGGGATCGCTGCGGTCTCTTGCCCTTCGTCTTCGAGGAAGATTTTGGGTACCGCGACTACGTAGAATGGGCGCTCGACGTCCCGATGTTTTTTAGGTTTTCAGGGGGCAGCTATCGACGAATGAATGGAGCCTCTTTCAGGCGTCTTCTGGACGGCTTGCCCGATGAATCCCCTGCAACCTTAATGGATTTCGAGCTGCATCTTACGACGCTGTTTCCCGAAGTACGTTTGAAACGTTTTATTGAGGTTCGGGGGGCAGATGCTGTGCCGCCTGGGCTTCTTTGCGCACTCCCAGCGCTTTGGAAGGGAATCCTTTATGACAGAGACTCTTTGGACGCCACCTGGGATCTTATTTCGTCCTGGAGTTTTGACGAAAGGCTTGTCGCACTCGATCAGGTTGCGCGCCTGGGTCTTAAAGCTGCGGTGGGGGGGAGGCCGGTCCTGGAATTGGCAAAGGATCTTGTGGAGATCTCCGCCGCTGGTCTAGGAAATCTGGGAGTTGAACAGTGTATAAACCCTGATGAGACTAGTTATTTGGAACCTATTCGTCGTGTTTTAGAAATGGGTAAAAGCCCAGGTCAGATTGTTAGGGAAAAGTGGATAAACTCGTGGTCCGGCTCGTTTGACCGCCTAGTTGATTCCTCAAAGTTCTAATTAGCAAGGGAACTTTTGACCTGTGGCCTAATTGACTTTTGACTTGCCGCACGCATATTTAGCTGGAACCTTCA
>CAYOGP010000137.1:0-5864 GCA_964403555.1 uncultured Spirochaetales bacterium
GAACGCTCCGTGTTGCCCTTTCCTCCACACGTTGTTTAGGGTCAATTCTACGAGTGGTGCGGTGATGGGTCCAGTCAATGGCTACACGCTCTTGGATGTTTCTTTAAGCCTCCGGCGCGAAGAAAGCTAAGGTTCTTGCCTCGATACTTTCCCTCGAGGGTGCGCCTTCTGGAGCCTCGGGGTCGTTAAATGCAGAATGGGCTGTAAATCTCGCGACCGTTGCATCCGAGTCGTAGCACTTTAGTAACATAACTTCATCTGGTTTCATGTCGGAAACGAAAAACCAACGGTGTCGATTTTGATGTATTACGGAATAGATTTCACCCGTGCGATCGGGATAAACTAAGTCCGTGGCGACGAAGTCTTTTTGTTCCATAGTGCTTGCATCACATACAGCAAGGGGTACATCTTGTACGGGGTGGTTGATCGGTCGCCAGACGTTAATGACGGCGAAACGGTGTTTAAGTAAGTAGTCCGCTTCATCTGGGAGGAGGTCTTTTACTCTCTGGGGGCCAGAATCAATCGTATAATCGTTGTGTGCGAAGCGCACAGGGGAACTTACTCCTTTTTCACCCGCGTCGTGGCGCGGACCGCAGCGAACGTTGTGATCGAAGACTAATACTTTTGTTGCACCGGTGTGTTCGCGGACGATTTCCTCAACTTCTGGATAATAGGTTGCCTTGACGGATTCCGAGTCATAGAAGTCCGGGACCCTCGATGCCGAGCTGAGCATGTCGATTCCTTCAACGTCAAGGGACAGGTCTCCGAGGCGACTTCGTACGTCGGTTACCTTCATTAGGTGTTTTGCATTCTTGGGTCGTTCGATTGGCTCTTCGTTATCTGGTTGGTACAAATAGTACGCTGGTTTCCCTTGATCGACATCCAAGTAGTTGAATAATGCATTGACATTTCTTGCGTCGCCCACAGTCTGTCCCCTAGGTATGGTTTCGAACTTGAATCGCAGGATAGCGCGTTCTCATTTATAACTCGAGCAGTTCTCGGATAGTGCGTTCGTGCAGTTCTACATCCGCAGGGTTTAGCCAGCCGGCGGCTAAGTGACCGAAATTTGAATGGAATATGCGTATTTCCGAGTTCGGAATATGGGTAACTTCGTATTCGGAATCTTCAGGAGGGAAATACAAATCCGTTTTAGCGGACAAGACCACAGTTCTTGCGCTAATCGCCTTAAGTGCTCCTTCAAAGTTGTTTCGGAATTTTGGGTTTGCACTGATATCGCCATGATTCCAGGTGTCAATCATACTGAGCAAATCGTTAGGGTGATGGCTTTTGAGAAAATTCTCCCAGAAACCTACAACATAATCTTCTGCGGAAGCGAACCCTATGTCTTTGTAAGCTTCTTCTTGAAAGAAAGCCTGACCCGTTCCCCAGCTCGCGTAAACTTTCGCCATTGCTTGAACTCCTCTGGTTGGAGAAGTCTTGAAAAGGTTTCCATCGAACGCGCTATCGGCCGTCAATGCGGCACGCAAGCCGTCCAACATGGCAGAGTTGTGCGGTGAGCAACGGGCGGCTCCACAACTGGGCGCAAGGTTATCGATCAGGTTTGGAAATAGGCAACCCCACTGAAACGTCTGCATTGCCGCCATGGACCAGCCCATTACCAATCGGATGTGTTTTACGTTCAGGACTTCCGTTATTAATTTGTGCTGACAAACAACGTTGTCATAGAGGCTGATCCGAGGAAACTTTTCCGATGCTCGCTTCTTCGGCATGTTGCTCGGGGAAGTAGATAAACCGTTTCCGAATAGATTCGGCACTACAATGAAAAAACGATTGGTGTCTAGCGGACGCCCCGGACCGATTAACCATTCAACATCGGAATGACGGCCACCATACCAGGTGGGGTGTACGATCGCATTGTTTCCACTTTTATTCAGAGTTCCATAAGTTTGATAGGCTAGTTTTGTGTCTTCCAATACGACGCCGCATTGAAGGTGCAGGTCTCCAGCTTCGAAGATTTTCGGTGAGGTGTCCATAGCCTTCTTTTACCACCTTTTGATGTTCAAAATCGAGCTTGTAAATGAGGTTTTCAGGGGAGCGTATGCGCTATCGTTACTGAGAATCCTCTGGAGGGCTCATATGCATGACTTGGTAGTACGTGGTGGAACCGTGGTAGATGGGACGGGTCACCGCACTCGGACCGCTGATGTGGCTGTTGATGAAGGTCTTGTCGTTTCATCGGAGGGCAGGGCGGGTTTAGCAAGAGAAGAGATCGATGCCGATGGCCTCATAGTTACGCCAGGATTTGTCGACGTACACACTCATTACGATGGTCAGGTGACATGGGATCCCTTCCTAGCTCCTACTGGTTGGCACGGGGTTACTTCAGTAGTCATGGGCAACTGTGGTGTGGGCTTCGCCCCAGCCGCTCCAGATCGCAGAGAGTGGCTTATCGGCATTATGGAGTCGGTTGAGGACATCCCGGGAAGTGCCTTGTCGGAAGGTATCCAGTGGGCATGGGAGAGCTTTCCGGAATACTTAGATGCTTTGGCGAGGCTTCCGAGAGCACTGGATTTCGGAACGCAGGTCCCCCACAGCGCTGTGCGAGCTTACGTTATGAAAGAACGGGGGACTGCTAATGAGGACCCCACCAATGAGGACCTCGTTGCGATGTCTAAAATCGTAGAGGACGGGCTTCGAGCCGGTGCGCTCGGGTTTAGTTCCTCTCGCACTATGTTTCACAGAGCAAATGATGGGACCCCTGTACCTGGAACTTTTGCTGGCCACGAAGAGCTAATGGCAATTGGAAGAGCTTGTGGGAGGGTAGGTCATGGTGTGTTTGAGATCGCTACTGACTTTGGAATAGGCGGGGCATTAGGTCGATTCAAGGATGATATTCACTGGATGCGAGATCTCTCCAAGGAAACCGGCTTGCCAGTAAGCTTTACTTGCGCTCAATCCGATCGAGAGCCAGATGAGTGGAGGAACATTCTCAAATGGACGGAAGAGGCAGTTGCCGAAGGAGCGAACCTTCGGTTACAGGTTGCCAATCGTCCTGCAGGTATGCTTTTGAACTTCGATGCAAGCATGCACCCATTTATGGGTCATCCAACATACAAAATGCTGTCCGATCTTCCGCTTCCTGAGAGAGTGAGGGAGTTAAAACGCCCGGAGATTAGAGATAAGTTAATAGCCGAAGGCACGGATTTGACAGGCAAGTTCGATCGTTTCTTTGTTCACCATTTTGGAAATATGTATCCGCTGGGCGACCCTCCCAACTACGAGCCAGATAACGCAGAAAGTGTTGCAGCTATTGCCGAGCGTACAGGAAAGCAGGCGCAGGAAGTGTTGTTGGATTGCATGCTTGAGAGGGAAGGAGGAGAGTTCATCTACTACCCGATAATCAATTACTCCGACGCAAGTTTCGAGCCTATTCGGGAAATGATGCAACACCCACAGGCTCTTCTCAGCCTGTCTGATGGTGGCGCACACTGTGGCGTTATTTGTGATGCGAGTTCCCCCTCTTACATGCTCAGTTACTGGGTAAGAGATCGGGAATGTGGTCCACGACTTCCACTTGAAAGAGCTGTTCACTTGCAGACGCAGAGCACGGCAACAGCTTACGGCCTACATGATCGCGGAGTATTGGCACCGGGGTATCGAGCAGATCTTAATATCATTGACCTTGAGGGGCTTACGCTTCATGCTCCGGAGGCTGTCCACGATTTACCCGCAAATGGTCGTCGCTTACTACAGCGTGTTGATGGCTATAAGGCGACATTTAAAAATGGTATACAAACTTATGAAAATGGAGAGCCTACGGGAGCCCTTCCTGGAGGTTTAATCCGAGGGCCACAGGCTCATAAAGGCTAGTTAGCCCCGAAAGGAAAAGAAGATGAAGTTCGGTTTTGGATTTATTGGCCCAGGTCTTGCTGCTTACCCCGAGATTATATCTCTTGTAGCGAAAACAAGTGAGGAGTGTGGATTTCATTCGCTCTGGTCGCCCGAGCACATAGTTCTTCTCGATGAGTATTCATCTAAGTATCCTTACAATCCAGACGGGAAGATGGGATTCGCTCCTGAAGAAATGGATTTTCTCGATCCATTTTTAGCTTTGACCTACGCTGCGGCGGAAACAAACACAATTCGACTGGGCACCGGGATTTGTCTTGTGCCCGAGCGTAATCCCTTGGTGACTGCAAAAGAGGTGGCGAGTTTAGACAGACTTTCGGGTGGTCGTTTTGATTTCGGAGTTGGCATTGGCTGGCTTAAGGAAGAGTTCGAAGCAATAGGTGTGCCGTGGTCCAAAAGAGCACAGCGGACGGCTGACTATTTAGAGGCCATGCAAGCCGCCTGGAGCCCCGGTGCCAGTTCACACAAGGGTGACTTTTGTGAATTTTCGAAAGTACGTTCCTATCCGAAGCCGACTCAGCAACCACACCCTCCGATTTTTTTTGGCGGAGAGAGTGAGCCTGCTCTTCGCCGAGTTGGCGAGCTAGGAGATGGTTGGTGGGGAATTAACGTGAGCATCGAAGGCGCCAAACAACACGTTGCAACAATTAAGCGGTTTGCCGAGGGAGCCGGGAGAGATGCCTCGAACGTGCATTACGCGGTATCTAAGAACCTCGGTGGCGAGGAAATAACTCTCGATGAAGCTAAGCAATATGCTGATCTGGGTATCGATCAGATCATTGTCGGGAAATTTGCTGCAAGCGCCGACGAATTTAAACAGTATCTGGAGAAAACAGCCGAGACTCTGATCGTGCCACTATCTTGACAGTATCCTGAGGTAACGAGTTGCGAGTAAACCTTTTTGCCACTCTTCGACATGCAGTAGGGCAAAAAACGATCCATTTAGAGGTGCCGAAAGGTTGCTCGGCGCAAACTGTACTGGATGTCCTCTTGGAGTCGTATCCGGTACTAATCCCTTTGATGTTGGACGAAGAGAGGAATCTCTCGCGCTTTGTTCACATGTTTATAAATGGTCGGAGTGCCGTCCTTCTTCCATT
Organism: uncultured Spirochaetales bacterium; assembly: GCA_964403555.1. Taxonomy (GTDB): domain Bacteria; phylum Myxococcota_A; class UBA9160; order UBA9160; family UBA6930; genus UBA6930. Next base: position 4,968 of record CAYOGP010000137.1, read on the forward strand.
GGGTTTGAATACAACGGTGGATGGTTCAGAGACCCTCGACTTTTTTCCTGCAGTGGCGGGCGGAAGCTGTTCTTAGATGATCCCTAGCGATTCGAGTTTCGAATCGGGGACAACTCCTTCGTTCCATCCTCTGGCCTCGTAATATTCAGTCAACATGTCGGAGAGCTCTGAAACATGTCCCTCTGACCCTCCAAAGGTCGAAGGCTCTTCGGTAAATCGTTTTGGTAGGGTGTCGGAACCTTCGCGGAACCCGGCGAGGTTGTTGTAGTGCCGTTCCAGGTTATACACTCTTTCTCCTGCAATCATGACGTCTTCCATGGTGAAGTCGACGCCGACTGCAGCGGCATATTGTCGTGCGTAAAGGTCGGCATCTTCGGCAAACGAACTGAACTTACATAAGTCTAAGCTATCGGCGAAAGCCGCCAAATCCTGGAAGGTTTTCAAAAGATCGCCTTTTCCTCTCCACTCCACTGGATCTAGTCCCATGTCCAAAACTCCAAGTTCCGCGGCAGCCGTGTACCCTCTTAGATGACATGCACCGCGATTGCTCGTTGCGTAGCCAAGTCCCATGCCTTTTATCCCTCGTGGGTCGTAAGCAGGAATAGCTTGTCCCTTCACTGCCATAGCGAGTTCCGCATGACCAAAATGTGCGGCGGTTCTTGTAGCACCCTCGGCAAGGATATCCCCGATACCGTCCCGACTTGCTATTTTTTCAGTCAACGCAACCATTGTTTCTTGGTCTCCCCAGTTAAGCCCTGGGCCTTCAACGTAGCCCTTTTCTGAGGCTTCCATGTATGCAGAGAAAACCCCACCGAGTTCAATTGGGTCGAGCCCGTAGTCGTTACATTGATCTATGAGTTTCGCTATCGAGCCGATGTCGCCGTTGTCGCAATTTGC
>CAYOGP010000138.1:0-5752 GCA_964403555.1 uncultured Spirochaetales bacterium
ATCATCGGCCCAAAACTTAGATCCGTCCGAGCTTTAGCTCGAGGCGACCGCTCTCAACTCTTCCAAGAGATGCTTCCTCAATGTCTGAGCTTTGCAGCACGCCGTCCGATTCCAACTGATCCACCTTTTCACGCGGATACTCCAGAACCTCGAGCAAAATATTACGATTGTGTTCTCCGAGGAGGGGCGCCTGTAAATCTAGAAGCTCGGGGTGTTCTGAAAATTTAAACGGAAAGCCCGTTATCGTAATCTCGCCCAACACGGGATCGGGAACTTGCCTCACCATTTGTCTCGCCTCGTGATATTCGTGCCCAATTCCATCAATTGGAGAAAGAACCGGAGCACACGGTACGCGATTATCTTCAAGACGTTTCAGAATCTCTTTGTCGTCTCCTACTTCTTCCATCCAGTCTTCAATGATCTTTATAAGTTCCACCTGATTAATTCCGCGATCGGCTTGCTGCGCAAATCTCGGATCGTCAAACAGGTCCGGTCTTTCAATCGCATCGCATACGTTTTGCCACTGCAGCTGCAGTGCCAGAATCACGATATAACCCCCAGGACTCTTGAAAGAACCGACGGGACTTATCAGCGGATGGTGCGAACCGGCCCGCATCACCGGCATTTTTCCTTCGGTGATGGAATGCCCCTGTAACGAAATCTCGTGCATGGCGTATAAAGCATCTACCATCGAGAGGTCGATATACTGCCCTCTTCCCGTCTGGTTTCGAGCAAACAGTGCATACCCGATCGCCGCAAAGGCATGCAGCCCAGCCGTCTGGTCGGCGATCCCAAATCCAACCATATACGGTGGTCCGTCCGGATCTCCGGTCATGTGCATCATTCCGGAAAAGGCCTGCGCAATGAAGTCGTAACCTGTCTTATGTTTATACGGACCCGTTCTTCCAAAGGCAGAGATCGAGGCCATCACTACGCGAGGATTGATTTGATGGATCGTCTCCCAGTCCATCCCTCGTCTTTCCATTACACCCTCGCCGTAATTTTCCACAACCACATCTACCTTGGGGATTAAGTCGAGCAGGATCTGTATGGATTCTTTCTTTTTTAGGTCAAGACACAGACTTTGCTTGCCTCTGTTCTGCTGAATGTAGTAGCCACTGCGTCCATCTTTCACGACCGGGAGAATTCGCGCTGGATCACCTCCTGGCGCGTGCTCCACTTTAATAATTTCTGCACCCATCTCAGCCATCAGGCGGGTGACCGTTGGACCGGCCAGGTACTGAGTAAAATCTAAAACCCGAACTCCTGATAAAAGACCCGGAGTAGCTTCCTTATCCTGCATGAAATTCCCCTACCTGAAAATTTTAAAGCTTAATAGACGAGTTAAACGTTTCACTGCTGGCTCGTCCGATTCAACTTGCAATCAAGTGATCATCCCATAAATCAAGTGTCACCGAATCGTTAGGGGGTGAGTCATCCCCAAAAAGCTCTGTCGCAAGGAATTTTACTCCATACAAATGCTGAGGCGAAGCTCCCGTTCCTTGTCCGTGTGAATCCGCAAATACAAACACTCCGTGGTCTTCGACAACCTCTCCCACCTTGCCTCTGGCGTATCTTGGAAGACGAGTATGTCCCATAGGATGAATGTTTTTCGCCAAAACGGACTGCCCGACTCTAAAAGATGCAGCCACGTCCAAGTCAATACGTGTGCTCGCACCCGAACGCGCTAATCCATTAGCACTTTCTGGCGTAAGCATGCTGTCGGAGGGTCCTTGAGGAGAACTCGCCTTCCCGGAAGACAGTTCGTCAGCCGTGAGGACTCCCTTTTCGACAAGTAAAGTCTCAAAGCTGTGCAACCAATGTTCGTAATACGAGCTCGTGAGATAGGACGCAAAGCTCATGCGCTCCATAGCGTGACGCAGTTCATCTAAATTGAAAAACCGAAGCGCCATGAGGGTTGGGAACATTCCAAAAACCCTCTTTTCCCAGGGAGAATGAAAGACGGGTTCATTCGCTTCTTTCATTACAGGCCCAAACCCGTCAAGCCCACCTAAGTCATGTGGGCCGTTCACGGTGCCTTATACTCCACGCGTTCAACCCCGATCATAGAATCCCGTGTGATCAGTTCCGCAAGTTCTGCTTCCGAAAGAGCGTCGGTTCCTTCAGGTCGTTCAGGCAAAACCATGTAACGCACTTCTGCCGTGCTATCCCACACTCGAACTTCCATCTCTTCAGATAAATCGAGACCAAACTCACTAAGAACTCCGCGAGGATCTTTGACCGCACGGGAGCGATAAGGTGGCGACTTGTACCAGACCGGGGGCAGACCCAAAACAGGCCAGGGATAGCAGCTACACAACGTGCAGACGATAAGGTTATGTGTTTTTGGAGTGTTCTCTACGACGACCATGTCCTCGCCTTGCATTCCAGAGAACCCAAGCTCACTTATCGCAGAGGTTCCATCAGCGAGGAGCCTCTTTTTGTATTCCGGGTCGGACCATGCCCTCGCCACCACTTTTGCTCCATTTTGCGGACCGACTTTATTCTCATAAAAATCGACCAACGTATCGATCGCCTCGGGGTCAATTAAACCCTTGTCGCTAAGGACCTTTTCAAGGGACTTAACTCTGAGAACGACTTCTGGATCGGGATCACGATGATTTGCGCCCAAGACTCTCCTCCTCTGGCTTCCATGGGATGCTAGGCTTGCTTGGTCGCACGGCCAAGTCCGAAAGACACGATTTGGCCAAAACTAGGCTTTAACTTAGGAGGCCCGAGATGCCCGTCCAACGCCCCAACGAAGAACAACTAAGACAATTGGCTGCAGATCTTTATCTTCATCTTTCGGAAGAGGACGTGCAATCCTTCAAAGGACTGATGGAACCCAGTTTCCGTAATCTCGATTCGCTAGAAAGCGTTCCAGAGGACTTGCCGGTAGTAAAATATCCTCGAACTCCAGGAGAATTCCCGGAAGCAGAGGACAATCCACTTGGAGCGTGGTACGTCAAAAGTGAGGTCCAAGGGGCAACCTCGGGACCTCTAAAAGGCCGTAGCGTCGCCCTAAAAGACAACGTCTGCCTCGCAGGTGTTCCTATGATGAACGGTGCGTCGACCCTCGAGGGATACATCCCGGAAATTGACGCAACGATAGTCACGCGACTTCTAGATGCCGGAGCAACTATTAAAGGAAAGGCCCACTGCGAATATTTTTGTCTTTCGGGCGGAAGTCACACCAATGCTCACGGGCCCGTACATAATCCAATCAAACACGGCTATTCAGCCGGGGGATCTTCTTCGGGAAGCGCCGCTCTGGTGGGCTCGGGCGCAGTCGACATGGCCATTGGAGGGGACCAAGGAGGTTCCATACGAATTCCTGCTTCGTTTTGTGGCATCTACGGCATGAAGGCTACCCATGGTCTCGTGCCCTACACCGGCATCATGCCCATCGAAAATACCGTTGATCATGCCGGACCGATGACCACTTCTGTTGAAGACAACGCACTCATGCTAGAAGTTTTGGCCGGCAGTGATGGATTAGATCCCCGGCAAATCGACGTAAAAACCGACGCTTACACCGCAGCCCTCGGCAAGGGCGTAGAGGGCCTTCGGATAGGCGTCGTGCAGGAAGGGTTCGGACTCGAAACCTCCTTAAAAGGCGTGGACGATAAAGTCCACGAGGCCGCAGCGAAGCTACAGAGTCTGGGTGCTGTTATCGAAGAGTGCTCTATCCCAATGCACAAGATGGGTGGCGCAATATGGACGGCGATTGGATTGGAAGGACTCACAATCCAAATGATGCATGGAAATGGCTTCGGAATGAACTGGAAGGGGCTCTACCTACCCTCCATGATTAAGGCACATTCCGCCTGGCGAGATCATGCCGACGACCTCTCGGAGACTCTCAAAGTTGCCATGCTAATCGGAGAGTGGATGAGTCAAAAATATGGTGGCACTTGGTACGGAAAAGGACAGAATCTTTCTCGCAAGCTCACCAAGGCCTATGACCAGTCGCTTGAGAAATTCGATTTGTTACTCATGCCCACAATACCTGGCGTGGCAACGCGTTTGCCAGAACCCTATGCACCGAGAGAGGAAGTTGTTGCTCGTGCCTTTGAAATGGTTCCGAACACGGCCCCCCTCGGCAGCACAGGGCCTCCGGCAATGACGAGACCGGGCGGCAACCTAGACGGCCTCCCGGTTGGATTGATGCTCGTCGGAAGTCACTGGAAGGAAGCTACAATTTACCAAGCCGCTCATGCATATGAACAAGCTGTCGATTGGACGAAGCTATAGAGCGAAGGGTGCCATCACCCGTTGAAGTTCGGCATTACTTCCTGCGCAAAAAGTTGCACCGACTTCATCGCCTCCACTCCAGGAAGGCCGGGCATATGCATCCAGCAAACCAATTCGGTAACACCGAACTCTTCGTAACGTTTCAACTCTTCCGTTACAAATTCCGGGTCACCAATGATGTAGCGGTCTTTGAAGTTCTGAAAACCCACCTGTTCCGGGTCCGTAATCACCTCTCCCTTATCCGTCCTTAACACTCTGTCCCCCGCCGCAGACGCAGCCCCGTACAGTTCTGTGTAGAGGTAGTTCACTGCACCCGCAGCGGTTTCCTCGGCCTGATCCATCGTCTCAGAAACAAAGACCTGTCGAATAATCGGTCGCTCTGGGATCTCGAAACCTACCTTTGCTGCCTCTTCTTCATAGGGAGCAAAATGATGTCGCAGCTCCTCAACTCCATGACGAGGAGACATGATCTGGACACATCCCCTCCTTGCCGCACGCCTAAGAGATGAGGGAGCAGAAACTCCGTACCAAATTGGAGGGTGTGGACGCTGAACACAGCGCGGTGTTAACTGCGTTTCCGGTACTCGGTAGTATTCTCCCTCAAAAGAAAAATGTTCCTCTGTCCAGGCCAACGTCATCAGGTCTAAAGCCTCCTCAAAACGGCCCACCCTTTCGGCGCGAGGTATGTCGTGAGCCTCAAACTCCTTCGTTACATAACCGGGTGCCACTCCAAACACGAAACGTCCATTAGAAAGGTTGTCTAGAACCGCGATATCTTCCGCCAGTTTTAGGGGCGCATACAAAGGAACCAACAAAACGGCCGTTCCAATTCTCATACTTTTCGTTACTGAGGCCATCCCAGCGCAAGAGATCAAAGGACCAGGGCAAAGGCCGTCCTTTTGAGCGTGATGCGAAACTTGGAATGCCGACTCGTAGCCTAAATCTTCAGCCACGGGCAGGCACTCAAGCATATCTACATAGGGTTCATTCCACGGGATTCCAGAGCCCGGGGGATTTTGATGAGCAAAAAGCAATCCGAAACGCATGACTTCTCCCTGTTCTTTTTAAATCTGCCCAATGATAAAAACGCAGCGTGGTCCAGGAATCTCAAAGGCCCTTAAGCAGAGTTATTTAAATCTTCTATATCTTGAAAGCTAATGGTATCCACCACATTCAGATCGTCATCGAGAATCTCATACATCACGCCATCTTTTCCGCGCATACTGAACGCGACCACGGCATCCTGATCGCCAGCACCTTCATGGTGCGGATCATCACTTGGTGGAGTTGACGTCATACTACCCACAGCGCGAACTTCCTTTAACGACCCATCGGCGTGATAGAGGCGATGTTCACCTTGAATAACCAAAGTATTGTTGTGACCAAGGTGGCGATGCAAAAATATTTTTTCATTTGCATCAAATTTAAACAGTACGTCTGCCACTGTATTTTCGCTATCCACATCAAGGATGTGGTAGTGCAAGAATTCGTAATCACC
>CAYOGP010000139.1:0-5706 GCA_964403555.1 uncultured Spirochaetales bacterium
GATAGCAAGTGAGTTTTACTCCTTGGTATGTGAAAAAATCCAGGATCTCACCGGAGCCATCCACGTAATTCCTACAGGACATATTGTAAGAACCGAAGACAGCTCATCGTTCAACGAAGCTTATGCTCGATTCATACATTGCGATTACACTCTTAGAAATCCTCGCAAAAACGCTGCTCACACAATCCGAAAAGCGGGAATCGATTTAAATTTGGAGGCATACGAATTTGCCTGGTATAACTTTTGGCAACCGATAGATCATGTCGCTGAAAGAAACCCTCTTGCGCTCATTGATTCATCCAGCCTCAGCGAAGGGGATCTAGTGGAATACATCTATACCGCGGATAGGAGGGGAAAATCGTTTAAAAACGACTACAAGGGAGAAGGTGTAGGCGACTCCGCTTTATCAACGATGCCCGTTTTCAACAAGAAACATCGATTTTACTATTTTCCGAAAATGAAGACAACAGAAGCCTTAGTCTTCAAACAACTCGATACACGCAACCACTCGGCAATAGCATGCCCTCACACTTCCTTTGACAATTCAAACGCATCATTGAATGCAAAGCCAAGGCGAAGCATTGAGATTCGCGTCATGTGCGCCTTTTCCCCAAACTAAACAGTCTTTGCAGATATCTACTACTCCCTGCAGAAAATCTATTCGATTTACTATCAGGTTTAGCGCTATCCTTGCTGGCCCAAACCATAAGTTTAAGGGCACCCCACATGCAAAAAATCGCAATCACGGGAATGGGCGTTATCTCCTCACTTGGAGTAAGCGTCGAAAATTTCTATAAACGAGTAATGGCGGGTGAAATCGCAGTACGAGAGGCTCCCTGGCAGAAAGATTTTGAGGGAAGAAAAATGTGGTGGTCCGCCGTAGAGGAATTCGAACCATCTAAATCAATCGCCCCCGAAATCGAATCAGGGACCGATCTTTTTGCACAGTTTGCACTAGCGGCCACCCACCAAGCTGTAGCGGATGCAAAAATATCATTCGATAGTGAAAGAACAGCAATAGTGCACGGAACAAGTATTGGTGGCGGGCGGTCAATGATGCTCGCACAACATAATCTCGAGAGAAATGGTCCACTAGCAATTGATCGCAAGATGCCAATCCAGATTATGCCAAATATGGCCGCGGCACAAACAGCCATCCACTATGATCTTCACGGCCCTTCGATGACTATCACTACTGCGTGCGCTTCGTCTGGAGATGCGCTTGGACTAGCGGGCCGGTTTATCGAAACAGGTGAAGTTGATGTCGCCATAGCTGGCGCAACAGAAGGGGGACTTAGCCTAGCTGGAGGCAAACCAGATGAACATTTCATTCCATCGCTGTTTTACGGCTACAACTTATACGGAATGGAGAGTTTTTCTTCTGATCCGAAAAGAGCAATGATACCTTTCGACACGGAAAGATCCGGAATCGTAATGGGAGAAGGATCAGGAGTCTTCATACTCGAAAGAGAAGAACACGCCCGTTCTAGAGGAGCAAATATTTACGGCTTTCTTCAAGGATATGCCTCAATTGCTGATGCAAGTCACCCATCCTCACCCGAAGCTACCGGTCGATGGGAATCAAGAGTCATGGAAAAGGCTTTATTTGACGCACAAATTGAACCCCAAGAAGTGGATGCTTTGATAGCCCATGCGACAGGAACCCCCAAAGGCGATACTGCCGAAATTCAGGCGATTAATCGAGTCCATTCTGAAGGTCGAGAAAATCCCCTACCAGTATCTTCGATAAAAGGACACGTTGGACACTCGGGTGCCGCTTCCGGAGCGATGGCAATCATCGCAGCTTTAAGAGGAATGAAGGACGACCGATTTTTCCACACAGCGGGCACCAGAAACGTGGATCGTAATTGTGCCTTCGACGTCGTCATTGAGAAACCTCGGGATCTCGAAGTAAATCTCCTCCAAGTCAATTCTTTCGGATTCGGCGGACAAAATGCCTCCGTAATTATCAACAGAAACTAGATCTAAAGCCTCAGATACCCGCAAAAGGCTATTCCGCGTGTTAAACTCGCAATTTCAATACTTAAACGTGCGTGCGTTCGAAATCCATGCACATCGACACATTAAAATTTACGAGGAACTAACCAAATGGCGGCTAGAAAGCGGATGCCGGGCGCCCCGGAACCCATGCGTTACTGGGAAGGACATTCAGGAATTCGAATTGCAGGAGATCACTGGGGTCAAGAAAACGGACCTTTGGTAGTTCTTTTGCATGGAGGCGGGCAAACACGACATGCTTGGAAGGGAGCTGGAGAAGCTCTCGGAGAAGCTGGCTACCAGGCAATCGCACTCGATGCGCGTGGCCACGGCGACTCGGACTGGGCTCCAAATGGCGATTATGGGCAAGATGCACAAGTCGCCGACTTAGTGAACGTAGTTGCTCAACTTGGAAACAAAAGACCGGTCCTAGTTGGAGCATCTATGGGTGGAGGCACTAGCCTAGGTGCTATCGGCGAAGATCACATTGATGCAACGGCATTGATATTAGTGGACGTCGCACCTCAAATAGAAAAGGATGGGGCTCGAAGGATTATGGAGTTCATGCGACAAAAGCCGGAGGGGTTTGACACCCTTGAGGAAGTAGCAGATGCTATCTCGAATTATCAACCACACCGTGAACGTCCGAGAAAATTGGATGGGCTCGCGAAAAATTTGAGACTAGGTGACAATGGCAAGTTCCACTGGCATTGGGACCCTGAGTTCATGAGCAGGCCACGAGACATGGAAAAGCGGTCCGAACGTCTAGCCGCATGCGCAAGGAAGCTCACTTTGCCGACCCTTTTAGTACGTGGAGGTCTTTCTGACGTACTCAGCGAAGAGGGAGCACAGAAATTCCTCGATTTATGTCCGCATGCGAAATATGTCAACGTAACCGATGCCGCACACATGGTCGCAGGCGATCGGAATGACATCTTTTCAAAGTCAGTAATTGATTTTCTTGGACAAAATGTGCCTGTTAAGGGAGAACCTGTGCAACAGCCCCATGTAACACATCCTCACCACGAAGGTCCACCTGGTGACGTTGACGACATTCCATAAAGATAGTGTAAACGCTCCTAGCCCTCATTACTTTGACTGATGAGCCTCCCAAACCAGCGCTTATAAACTTCCAATGGCTGTGCCCCTACGACGCAAACATCATGCTGCTCGTACCTGATTGCGGGTACTCCACCCACATTAAACTCAATCGCTTCACGATGATCTGACATAATTTCCTCTACTATATCCTTTGAAGTCAAGCTCGGAAAAACTTTTAGATCCAAGCCCCCTTTTTCCCAAAGCGATCTAAGAACTTTTTCGGAAGAAATATCTAGGCTTTGAGAAAAGTACGAATCTAACAAAAGATCATGAATCTTCAGAAACTTGTCTCGCCCAAATCGAGCTGCTGCTTTACCCACTATATGGGGAGGGACGCTATAAGATAAAGGTGCATCAGCACCATTCCAAATTTTAAAGTGACCGGAATCATCCTCTTTCGCTGGCCGGTTCCAAGATTTTGTATACTCGACAAAGTCCTTCAGGTCTCTTTTCTGCGGTTCTGGCCGAAGCAAAAATGCTTTCCAGATAATGTTTATTGATCCCTCAAAATTTTCTTCCAAACTACGCAAGCGCACGGCGGCGTTAAAGCACCAAGGTCAGAGGTAATCAGAATAGACCACAAACTCTAAGGGTCGCACGTAGTTATTCCTCCGATGAAAAGTCTCGGTACGCACCTTGATAATAAAGCAAGGGCGTTACATCTAAATTGGTCGCATCCTCTACCCGGCCCACATAAACAATATGGTCCCCGGCATCGTGACCCGCAACTACGGTACAGTCGAGAACAGCTAGGCAATCCGGTAACACTGGAGAACCTGTAACCATTGTTGACCAGTTTATTCCTTCAAACCTTCTATGCTCATCTTTCTTAGAAGCAAACTTATTAGAAAGAGCTTGCTGCTCTTTGGCCAAAATATGCACTGTGTAAATTCCACTTTTTTCAATAAGCTCATTTGTAATCGAAGACTTGTCGGCACATACCAAAACGAGCGGGGGGTCGAGCGAAACACTCGAAAAGGCCGACACTGTCATGCCGTGAATTTTTCCGTCAGCGCTCGACGTGACGATAGTCACCCCACTCGCCCAACGTCCCAACACTGCCTTAAACACCTCTTGATCCAACATAAATAACCTTTCGAAACAGCTCAATCCAGAAGAGCGCCCTACTATGTTACACGATTCGCCTCTTCAGCGAGATAGTGTGCCATGTGGGGAGCAAGTATATCTACCGGTCGCATTCCAGGCGCTAACTCCGCCCCGAAGGTTAGAAGAAGGCTAAATGAACGGAACCACATCACCACCCCATCGGGCAGAACGAACGACTTTACCTTACGAAGCTCAAATCGCATCCGACGGAGATATCGAGAAAAATCAAGGCCCGCAAACTCTTTGGGCGTAAGGTTGAAATATTCCGGATCAAACATTACTTCAGCAACTTTCTGAACCGCCTCTAAGTCCTTACTCCCTATCATGCCGGCCCTTTCCAAAGATTTTGCGTATGCTCTAGGATCCCTCCTCATGGTTGCCCATACGTTCATCCTAAGACCTTCCCTCAAGCGGTCCGAAATTCTCTTATTCATACCGAAGTCAAGTAGAACTATTCGTTGTTCAGAATCGATCAAAAGATTCCCTGGATGAGGGTCGCAATGAAAAAGGCCATCCACAAACATTTGATGAAGAAATGCTCGAACCATCCAAAAAACTGTTGACTTAGCATCTTTAATACCTTGAGACGAAGTCACAAAGTCCCGTAGAGGTACGCCACTAATAAATTCCATCGTTAGAATGCGAGTTCGCGAAGCCTCTCGATAGATCTTGGGTACTTTAATTTTTTTCGCCAATTTTTCATCACGAGAAAGATTTTCAGCGATTTCTTCGGCGACATCGGCCTCAATTTCATAATTCATTTCTCGAAGTATTGACGTTTTGATTTCTGAAAATACTAAACGCAGGTCTGAAATCGTTACGAAATTAAAAGCCCAAAGTGCGCACCTTGCACATACGAGATCCAGACGAACTGTTTTTTCTATTCCCGGATATAAAATTTTGACAGCCACATCTTCTCCAGAAATTAAGCTTGCGCGATGCACTTGCCCCAAACTAGCAGCAGCAATCGCATCTGCATCAAAACTTCCGAAGAGCTTTCTCCATCCAGATCCTAGCTCATGCTTCAATTGGTCTGAAACTTCCGAAAATGGCCTTGGCTCTACTCGATCTTGCAAGTGCGCGAGAGTCTCACTCACAGCCTCGGGAAACACGTCTACCCGCAGACTAGCTAACTGTCCTAACTTAATTAGAGCACCCTTTTCTCTGCTCGCAATCTTCACATACATTTCTGCGTACTTACGAAAAGCGTTATCTAGGTCACCAACCTTCCAGCGATAACGGAGGTAGCGTATGACCGCGTGACCGAATAGCTTTGCTAGATAAATCCCTCGCGCAGATATTTTCAACGGGTAGAGAAAACGACTAAACACGAGTTAATTTAAACCGATAGGACCAGACGCGAGAATTACGACATCCATCACATTGGTACCCGTTGATCCTAATTTTATCAAAGAATTGACTGCCTCCAAAGCATAGTAGGAATCATGAGATGCTAAGTCCTCCTCAGGATTCCGCCCAATGCTCTGAATACCACCCCAC
>CAYOGP010000140.1:0-5615 GCA_964403555.1 uncultured Spirochaetales bacterium
GGTCGACTTGAATTCCACCAATGAAAAATACACGTTTGTTCCAGTCTTTTACTTGATCGAATCGGTGTCCCCTATCGCTGTAAGATTCGGCCCAACGAACCACTCTTCGATCCCATCCAAAGGCGGGTAACGGAAGAGATTCGAGGTGATGGACATTCATCCGAGTTCCGAGAAAAATCAGCTCCATGTTTGGGCCGTGCATGATATGGGCGAGGCGAACAGCAGCCTCAGGAACTGGTAACGCGACGCCTACTTGGAGGTGCTCGCCGTCTTTTAGTTCGCGTGAAAGGAAAACGGCCATTAGCTCTTGCGGTGTGCAGTTCATGTATTAGTACTCGTAGAGTGAGAGTAGTCGTTTTATGCCTACTTCTTCGAGATATTCTTCATGTGAAGTAGGGGAGAAAAAATAGCGAGCAAGGAAGTCCTCGAGCTGCTCTCCTTGGTCTTTTGCTACATCAATATAACTTCGAAGAAACGAAGTATCTTGTACATAATATCCCCGGCTGTAGAAGGGGTGAGCTCCATAAGGCATGCGAACAATTCCGTCCGCACCTGCAATCGTGGTAGCCCAAGGATTGGCTCTAACGTCCTCGTTGGATACGATCTTTTCCACTTGGACGATAGTCTCTTTTGCGGCTCGATATAAGAAGAGGTCTAGCCACCCGGGACCTTCGTAGTGTTGTACATTGCCGTAAGCATCTGATTCTGCCGCATGAAGGAAGGCTATATCCGGTTTTATCGCGGGTACCGCCAGCAAAACTTGACCCTCAATCGGGTCTTCGATGAGCTTCAGATCCTTGTTGATTTCAGGTAGAGACGTTCCAACTCCACCGCGCCAAGGCAGGTAGGGAAGGGCCTTCCCGGCTGCCTCGAGGCCGGTAGTAAGGATACCTTCCTCGCATTCCCAGACGTCCAGCTCGCCGCTTTCGCAAGCACGTCGAAACGAAGGAGCAACTGCCACCCCAAAGCCACCTCCGGCGTAGTAGCTTATGACCTTTTTGACGCAGCCGCCTGCAATGAGCATGTCGAGTGACATGCCAGAAGCTATTACAGTTAGATCGCGTATTTTGTTTCTAATTATTTGTCGAATAAATCCCATGGGAGCCGGTTCGCCGAAGGCGAGCGTCATCCCATCAGAGATTCTCGCAATCACTTCTTCCTCCGAAAGGATCTTTTTACCTCGCTCGGTCTCCATTGAGTGGAAGGATAGCTTGACAGGCCCGAAGTTTTCAACCTAAGAGAGTGAGCTGGTCGTGCTAGCTCCGCTCTTGGTGGAGTTCTAAGATTTGTGCGATGCAGCCCGTCAGTTTCTGAGCCGTAGGTATGTGCAGAAATTCGTTGGGTCCGTGGGCATTGCTTCCGGGTCCAAGTACTCCCGTGATCACAAACTGCGCGTTTGGATACCGTTCACCGAGCATGCCCATAAAAGGAATCGTGCCACCTTCGCCCATCATGACTGCTGGCCGGTCGAACCAGGTGTTCGAAGCCTCTCTCAACGAAGTCTCAAGCCAAGGCGCTAGCCGAGGCGAATTCCAGCCGGAAGCCGCCATTTCCGATGAAAAGCTAACCCTTGTGCCAGATTCTGGGTGGGCTTCAAGGCTTCGTCTAACCGCGAGCGTCGCCCTTTCCGCATTTATTTTGGGAGGGATTCGGATCGAGAGTTTTGCAGAGGTTTGTGGTCGGAGAACATTTCCCGCTTCTTCAAGGGATGGAAGACCCGATGCCCCAGTGATTTCAAGTGAGGGTCCCCAAGTCCTTTTTAGAATTAGTTCTGCCGGTTCTTCATCACCACTACAAGATTCTGCAAACGGAAATCGTTTGTACACGTTTTGTCCCAATATTTTTCCGGACAAATTGGCTTGAGCGATTCGATCCTCTGGAATCTCTCCTTTAAGTTCGTTTAAAAGAATCTCTCCAGTTTTTTCGTTCTCTAATCTTGAAAGCGCCTTTCGTAAAAGTCGAAATGACGAAGGTACGATGCCTCCCGCGTCTCCAGAATGAACACCTTCGCCTAATACCTCTACCGAGAGAATTCCCGATACCATTCCCCGAAGTGAGGTTGTGCACCAAAGTTGTTCATAGTTTCCACAGCCCGAATCTAGACAGATAACAAGTTCCGGTTCTCCGATGACTTGGGCGAGGTGGTCGATGTAGAAGGGGAGGTCGTAACTTCCACTTTCTTCACAGGCCTCAATTAAGATACTGCAGGGGGAATGAGGTATCCCTTGCTCATGAAGAGCTCTAAGTGCAGTGACCGAGGCGAAGACAGCATAGCCGTCGTCCGCTCCACCCCTACCATACAGCCGATCACCGGAAAGGACAGGTTTCCAAGGACCTAATCCAGAGTCCCATCCAGCCATCTCCGGTTGTTTATCAATATGACCATATAGGAGTACCTTTGAGTCACCTTTGCCGGGAATTTCGATCCAGATTAGTGGTGTTCGACCTTCAAGACGCACCACATTGACCTCCCAGCCTTCCATTGCATGGTCTTTGCACCAATCGTAAATTAACTGAACCGCCCGTTCGATTGCTCCTTGGCTTTCCCAATCGGGATCAAAGGCGGGTGACTTCGCAGGTATTGCAATATATTCGCAAAGAGGATCGAGTATTTGCTTCCAGCTGTAATCAATAAATTCTTTGGACTTTGAAGTATTCATTGCTTCAAAAAGAATACCTGTTCTTAAGTTAAATTTGTCCGTGCTAGCGTAAAACTTGCGTACTTTGAAAGGGATAAAATGCCAAAAGATCTAATTTTTGTAACGGGTGGTTCAAGTGGTATCGGTCAAGGAATGATTGAGGCTCGGACAGACCGTGATGCGCGGGTATTTAATTTAAGTCGTCGGTCGGGAAAAGAGAGTACTCATATTGCGGCTGATCTTGCAAGTATCACAGGCTGGGACATTGCTGAGAAACTTTTTATAGAGGAGGTTTCAAAATTTTCTGGAGAACGTGTCTTGTTTATTCATTCGGCAGGCACGCTATCTCCAATTGGTTTTTCAGGGGAGCAGAACTCCGGTAAGTATCGAAGTAATGTTCTGTTGAACTCCGCGGCACCTCAGGTTCTTGGGGATTCCTTTCTTCGCGCGCTCGCAAATTTCCCGGGACTAGGGGTGGTTCTTTTTATTGGCTCCGGTGCCTCACATACGGCATATGCCGGGTGGTCAGGGTATTGCGGAGGCAAAGCGGCGGCAGACCAGTGGGTAAGGAGTGTAGGTATTGAGCTAACAGCAAGAGGAGACAAAAGTAAGGTCCTCAGCATTGCGCCGGGGATAGTGGAGACGGATATGCAGTCAGAGATAAGAAGAACAGAAGTAAAGGATTTTCCTGAAGTTGATATGTTTATATCCCTTCATAATCAAGGAGAGTTAAAGACTGCGGCCGAAGTTTCTGACAAGATCTGGACCGTACTAGACGCAAATCTATTCGAGAATGGAGAAACCTTGGATCTTCGTGACGTCCCATAAACTTTTTCTGCTAGCGATTAAGCACGTCCAAACTGAAAACACGATAGAGGAAGACTTGCCTTTGTGGGGTCTTTTCATGATAGGGTTACTGCAGACCCTAGTAGTTAAGGTGTCTGTGGAGGTAGCGTATGACTGATTCAATTGTTGCACTGTGCGGTTTTGCAGGCTGGACGGTTGCTCTGATTTTCGTTCTTGTAAACGTTCGTCTTCTCAATAGTGTATCGACAGGGAAAGCTCTGAATTCTTTTTCTCCTGCAGGTGGTGATTTGGATGGCTTTGGGCAAAGGGCTACAAGGGCCCACCTAAATTGTCTTGAGGTTCTGCCAGTAGCAGCAGCAGTTATCTTGGGAGCTGCTGTCTCGGGTAACAATGCCATAACGGACCCTTGGGCGATGATTTTCCTTTGGGCACGAATCGCTCAGAGCGTCGTTCATCTCGTTGGGACAAGCGTCCCGCTCGTTTTGATTCGAGCAACACTTTTCACTGTCCAGCTGGTTATTCTCGCAGTGTGGATCTACAAACTCCTTAACGTGTGAGACACGACTCCTTCCCCGGGGCAGGGACCTCGGGGATTACTATTCCGAGGTAATATATGACCGATTCAATTGTTGCACTGTGCGGTTTTGCAGGCTGGACGGTTGCTCTGATCTTTATCCTTGTAAATGTCCGTCTTCTTAACAGTGCATCGACAGGGAAAGCTCTGAATTCTTTTTCTCCTGCAGGTGGTGATTTGGATGGCTTTGGGCAAAGAGCTACAAGGGCCCACCTGAATTGTCTTGAGGTTCTGCCAGTAGCAGCAGCAGTTATCTTGGGAGCTGCCGTCTCGGGTAATAGTGCCGTAACGGATGCTTGGGCGATGATTTTCCTTTGGGCACGAATCGCTCAGAGCGTTGTTCATCTCATAGGTACCAGTACTCCGCTCATATTAATAAGAGGGACTTTCTTTTCCGTTCAAATAGTAATCCTTGCCGTTTGGGTCTATAAACTTATAACGGTATAGGCGAGTCGCTTTCCTTTCGAGGCAGAGTTGACTAAAAGAATGTTTGGAGGCTTGATGAAAGTTCGTGGGCTACATCACAACGCGTACAGGTGCCGTGATTCCGAGGAGACGAGAAGGTTTTATGAAGACTTCTTGGAGCTTCCTTTAGCGAAAGCGCTTTCTATAGGAACGACGAAGACCGGGCGCAACGCTTCCGCACTACATACTTTTTACGAAATGGCAGATGGCTCATTCTTGGCCTTTTTTGAAGTACCTGAGATGGACTTTGAATTTAAAATGCAACACGACTTCGATCTCCACATTGCACTCGAAGTTGCGAATGAGGATTTAGATTTAATGCTTCAGAAGACTTCGCGAGAGGGGAAAGAGGTAAGAGGTCCAGTTGACCATGGTCTAGTTCGTTCGATTTACCTTAGAGATCCGAATGGTTATGTAATTGAGCTGACCGCCAAGACATCTAGTCATGACGAAATCATGAAATCGTCTGATAATAATGCTCGTTCTATTCTGGATAGTTGTCAAACAGCGAGAGCCTCGGGGCGTTGCGGGTAAATCATTCTCAGAGGGTTTCATATGCCTGGTTACGTCTCTTTAAATTCTAAGATCCGTTATTCTTGTGGGGCGATTGTTTCTCCTTTAATTTTCTAACTTGATAGAAGTCTTAAATTTAGAGTTCGACTGAATAACGAGAAAAGTTATCTTCACGTAGACTTTATAAAACGCTGGTAAATCTCATAGGCGTACCCGAGTCGATAGATTGTTCTTTTTAGGAAAGCGATGACATTTTTTTTCACGATCTTCATTACTCTCCTGACTGCAAGCGCGTGTTTTGCGGAGTTGCAAACATGTCCTCAGGATAAATTCTTTAAAACATGGGATGGTTGTTTTGGGTCGCTGGTTGTGGACGATCGTTCAGAATATGTCGGTGACTGGAAGAACGGTAAACCTCACGGTTCTGGACAGTTTGTCGCGAGCAATGGCATGCAATACAAAGGGGAGTACAAAGAAGGAGTACCTTGGGGTAAAGGTAGGTTTGTCGGAGACGATCAACGCTCATATGTCGGAAGTTACGTAAAAGGCGAGCGTGCAGGACAAGGGACCTATACGTGGCCGGATGGTCGAAAATACGTTGGCGAGTGGAAGTCTGG
>CAYOGP010000141.1:0-5607 GCA_964403555.1 uncultured Spirochaetales bacterium
TATAAAAGAAATTAAGAATGCCATGAGAGAGGTTGGCCGGAAAGACGATTCTTTGGACGTTACTATGCTTGCGGCGGCATCTCCCGACAGAGGGCCGGATCTTGACCGCTTGAAGGAAACCACGGAGATAGGCGTTAATCGAGCTTTATTGCCGCTTCCAGATGTAGGAGAAAAGGAGGCATTGAAAGTACTCGATTCCTATGTGCACCTCGTGGAGAGTTTGCGCTGAAGAGCAGTGTGGCGCTCGTGTCTCAAGGACAATGTAAGGCAGAGTTTTTGAGGCGTTACCTTCGTCCGGCGATCTCTGTAGCGAACTCAATAATACTTTCTTCGATATGGTCCCACGGAGGAGAAATCGCAAATTGAGTTAAGCCTGCTCTCGCCAAGGCGTCTAGTCTTCCGAGGATTTCCTTTCGAGTTCCTGTGAGACTCATAGATTTGATGGCATCCGGAGATATGAATTTCTCTTCTCCCGGATGCAAGTGTCTCGAATGGGTTTTGTGTATGTCTTCCCACCTTTCGTCCATGTATAGGCAGTATTCTTTGGTAAGAAAGTTCTGCATAAACGAAGGGACTTCTCGTCCCTGCTTTAACTGTTCGTAGGCGTAATGGAGAGCGACAGCGATTCGAGGCCCAACGCGAGATAGTACGCGGTCACTGTTGATCGCCTCACCGGCACGTAGTACGCATGATATTCCAACGGTCACAACTCCAAACGGATCTGAAGGCTGGCGATTTGCCTTCGTAAACCCGCGAGTAACGTTTTTTAAATTAGCCTTTAAGACCTTTGGGTCCAGTAAGCTGATGGTTATTACACCATCGCCGAGTTCTCCAGCTACGCTTTGTGCGCGAGGGTGTGATGCCGCCACGTAGATTGGAATAGGATCGTGAATATTTATATATCCGTTTTCCGTGTCTTGGAACGAAATGGCCTGGGTTTTTCCACGCGCCGTGAAATCCGGCGATTCTCCTGCTAGGAGCCCCTTGCAAACTTCAATGTTATGACGGAACGACCTGATAGTTACGGGGGGCATTCCCATAGATCTCCAAGCGGTATGTCCAGCACCGATGCCTAGGGTTACTCGTGTTGGTGCGAGTTGATTAATTGTTGCGATCGAATGCGCGATTACAGGAGGAACCCTGGTATCCGCTACTGTGATGGCCGTACCTAATCCAATTTTTTCTGTGTGTTCTGCTGCAAGGGTCATGCATGCATATACATCAGATGCAATCAGTTGCGAATCGATAAACCACGCCTGATCGAGTCCAACGGCTTCTGCAAGTATGGCGTGCTTATAGGTACGACCAATGTGCGATTGAAAACTGACTCCAAATTCCATGTTTACTCCAGGTTGTTAACGGCCAGGCCAGTTTGGTTTTCTTCGTTCAAAGAATGCGGATACGCCTTCTGCGCGATCTTCCGATTTTTCGATGATCTCTCTACCAAGCTTAGTTTCGTTCCAACCGAGGTCGTCGTTGTCCCCAATAATATGATCCAAGACCTTCGTAGTCTGTTGGACGGCAACGGGTGAGTTTTCTGTGATCGTCGAAGCAAGTTCGATCGCCTTTGAAAGGGCGGCCCCTGGATCGACTACATAATTCACGACTCCGATTTGCTCCAATCTGGAGGCAGGGTATTCACCACCTGTCAGGAGCATTTCTCGGGCAATATTCAAGGGGAGAGTTCTTGGAGCACGGAACAGTGCGCCGCTAGTTGCGATTAGGCCTCGTTTGACTTCGGGAAAACCGAAGGATGCTGTCTGGGAAGCAACTATCATGTCACACGCGAGCGCGATTTCGAAACCGCCGCCGAATGCGAATCCCTCAACAGAAGCAATGAGCGGCTTTGACCGGTGCCTCCGGATAATGCCGTACTCGCCTCCTCGGGTACTTGGCTTTCCTGAACCCGACTTTATATCGGTGCCAGCACAAAATACTCGTGAACCGCCGCTTAAAACGCCCACCCAAAGTTCCGGGTCATCCTCTAGCTCGTTGAGTACAGCGTCTAGCGAATTTGTCATGGCTTGGTTGATCGCGTTTCTTTTGTCTTCCCGGAGCATCGTCATGACCAAAGTCCGGCCAACACGTTCTGTTTTTATCAGTCTTCCGTCCACATTATCCTCCGGGGAAAGTTAGATTGAGAGTTTATCAGCCTCTTGTAGACGTGGGTGAACAGAAGAGTTTATTTACATAAAGGCTCATATAGCTTACCGATCGGTTAGTCTTTTTAAGTGAGTTCCGTAAGCCGTGAAAAAATGTTAGATCGAGCAAGGTCCCTCGTTCGAGTTTTTAGTGATCGAAGCGCATCGGCCGAAGACAATCGAATGGTTTCGGAGGAGTCGATCCAGGACTTGCACGGACTTGGTTTATGGAGGGTTAATCAACCAAAACGAGTGGGTGGTCCGGAACTTGACGTCCAACTTCTCATCGAAATTACCGCGATCTTGGCGAGTGGTTGCGCTTCAACGGGTTGGGTTTACGTAAACTTAGCGGTTCACCACTGGATGCTGTCTATGTGGCCACCCTACGGTCAATCAAAGGTTTGGAATGAAAATCCGGATGCCCTAATTGCATCTTCTGTGATTTACCCATTAGGAGCCGCGAAAAAAGTAAAAGAAGGTTATTTGCTCTCTGGAAGGTGGCCCTTTTGTAGTGGCGTAAACCATAGTGATTGGACCATTTTGGGCGGATTAGCAGAAAGCCACGACTCTCAAAAAGCGGGCGAGGCGAAAATGTTTTTGGTCCCTACTTCAGATATTGAAATCCTTGATACTTGGGATGTTGTTGGCCTCGCCGCCACGGGTAGTCACGATGTGCAATGCACCGAATTGTTAGTGCCCGTTGATATGACCTTGGCGGCAGCTGACACTCGGGGTGGACCTACACCCGGATCGGAGTTGAATCCTTCACCTTTGTATCAGCAATCAGTAGGAAGTCTTTTCCCTCATCTCATTTCTGGTGTTTTGTTGGGCGTCGGAGAGGGAATGTACGACTTTTGCCTTGCCCATTTGAAAGCTCAAAATGCTCGGACAAGTGGCGCTCGCCTGGCCGCCCTGTCTCCTGTGCAGGCGCGTTTGTCCGAAGCAGGGGTGCACCTCTCAGCAGCACGGCAATTGTTATTGAGCAACCTCAAAGAATCACAGAGTATCGCGGAAGCAGGAAAGGTACCTGAGATTGAAGATAAGCTAAGATGGCGCAGGGATGGAGCCTTCGTGGCGCGACTTGTTGGAGAGGCCGGACAAAATCTTCGTCGCTTAATGGGTTCCGGTTCTATTTTTCGCCGGAATGCTTTTCAAAGAATGGCCCGTGATTTGGATGCGGGTTTGACTCATGCGCACGTTTCGTGGGATATCAACGGTCCCGCGTTCGGTCGGGTCGCCTTGGGCCTCCCTCCCGATAACCCTAACCTGTAAGGAAACAGGAGGTTAAGATGAGAGATCGAAGTCTAGGAGTTTTTCTTTATTCCGATGCATTTTCCGGAAAGGACTTGGAGGACACTGCTCAACGGGTAGAAGGTTTAGGTTACGAAACGCTCTGGTATGTTGAGGCTCTTAGCTGGGAAATCTTCGCTTGCGGTGCACATCTCTTAGCTTCGACATCAACCTTGGAGGTTGGCGCGGGTATCGCCAATATCTACGCGCGAGATCCGATGGCGACGGTCCAGGGGGGCCGGTCTCTGCACGAATTCTCTGGAGGACGATATATCCTAGGCCTGGGAGTATCTCATGACTCCTTAGTGAAAGAGGTTCGCGGTCATGAATACCGAAAGCCCCTTACTTATATGAGACAGTATTTGGATAGAATGGATCTTGCACGCCCCCTCCTTCCAGGTGAGGACCCGCCAATGGTCTTAGCAGCACTCGGACCTAAGATGGTTTCTCTCGGAGGGGAAAGAACCCAGGGGGTTCTTCCTTTCAATTGCCCTCCAGAACATACTGCCGCGGCAAGGAATGCTTTGGGTACCGAACCGTGGCTGATTACAGGCCAGCATGTCTGCTGGTGCGAAAATCCGAGTCAGGCGCGAGCAATTGCGAGGAGCGCGCTGAGGTTCTATACGGATCAACCGAACTACTTTCGAAATTGGTTCCGTTACGGCTTCGATGAGTCCGATATCCGAGGTGGTCTCAGCGACCGACTAGTCGACAGACTTGTGGCGTGGGGAAGCCTGAGCCAGATTCAGGATCGAATAAATGAACATTTAGACGCAGGGGCTACGCAAGTCGCGATTAATGCAATTTCATATGATTCAGACGGCCAACCGCGTGTTCCTAAGCTTTACGGGCAAGAATTTAATTACGCCTGCATCCCGGATTGGAATTTATTAGAAGAGTTGGCTCCATAAAAACATTTTACGAACTCACGGATATCTGCTCTTGAGGTAGGTAAGGGTTCAAGGGGTCCTTCTGTTGCGTCGTTCTTTTCGAGATCCAATAAAATTGGCTACGGGTCACTCAGCGGTCAGAAATTCATCCGATGCCAAACGACAAAAGCACCGGCCGTATAAGTCCAACGGTATGCACGCTAGAGCATTACCATACCTTTCATTAGTTAGGGCTCCGACTTCCCCCTCTACTGGCCTCGCGAGCAAATCCGAAATCCTGGTTGCCTCTTACAACGTCCATCGCTGGGCGGGGTCTAACAGGTCACGAAAAACAGATCCTACCCGGGCTAGTTTCGTCATTTCTGAAATGGGTGCTGATATAGTCGCGTTGCAGGAGGCACTCCGCCCTTTCGATTCGGCAGATCCATTAGAGCAGCTCGCGGAGGATCTAGGTCTTCACTTGGCTTTCGTTACCACTCGAGTTCACCGAATGGGTGAGGTTGGAAATGCGGTTCTGTCTCGCTGGCCGATCACCAGCGTTTTTGCTTTGGATTTGACTCACAGTAGAGTTGAGCGCCGTTCGGCTGTAGCAATACAGTGCGCTAGCGAACTAGGCCCACTATCAATTGTGGCAACTCACCTTTCGCTAGTCGATAGGACGAGACACCGTCAAGTCAGATCCATTCTCGAACATCCACTTCTTCAAGGGCCCGTCTTGTTAATGGGAGACATGAATGCCTGGAGACGCTGCAAAGCTAGTCGCGCTCTCGAAAAAGAGCTTGTTGGGGAAGATGGTAGGTGGCCTCGAACTTTTCCTGCGGGACGACCACTGTTGGCGCTAGATAGAGTCTACGCGCGTGGCGCAAAGGTTGTCGATGTAGCTGCCTATTCAAGTAAAATTGCTCGAAACGCGTCGGACCATCTTCCTGTCAGAGCTCGGATTAAGCTTGAGTGGTAAGTTCCAGGTCTGATAGCTGCAATATGTTAATGTTGACCTTTCAATGATCTTACGCTCCCGAAGACTGGCCACATCGCTCATCTTGTTGGCGGTTTTGAGTCTAGGCTGCTCGACGTATCGTGCTGCCAAGCTTTACCAGACCGGTTCAGCCTCTATTGGGTCGTCTGAACCCCAAAATGCAATTAACGACTTGGAGCGAGCTGTGCTTTTGGCCCCAGAAGTGAGCCAAATTAGAAATCATCTTGGGATCGCCTATGTCGAGGCTGGAAGATTTCAAGAGGCGATTCAGGCCTTCGAATCGGCAATCCGCCTTGATTGCGACAATTCT
>CAYOGP010000142.1:0-5580 GCA_964403555.1 uncultured Spirochaetales bacterium
GTTATGTCGAAGACTGGTAGTTTAAAAGACGTTCGACGTGTTGCATCTCATCCACAACCCCTTGCACAGGCTCGAAAATGGCTAGAGCTGCATCTTCCAGGAGTTAAAAAAGTACCACTTCCTAGTACCGCTGAAGCAGCGAGGCTAGCCGGGGACAGCGAGGATTTAGCGGCGATTGGTCCTTTGATTAGTGCCGAATATTCCGGGCTCGAGGTAATAGAGCGCGGTATAGAAGACAGGCAGGATAATACCACTCGCTTTCTTATACTTGGTGGAGACGCCCCCTCAGCTTCTGGTTCGGATCTAACGAGTGTCGTATTCACGGTACGAAAGGACGAATCAGGTGCTTTGCATAGACTTCTCAAACCTTTTGCTGTTCATGAGGTAAACCTCGCGGGTATTCAGTCCCGACCGCTTCAAGGAGCTCCGTGGGAGTATAGGTTTTTCCTCGATCTGGAAGGTCATAGTGAGGAAGTTGACGTTCAAGAAGCTATCAGGTCGGCTTCTGAAATCGCTACGTCTACGCGAATCTTGGGGTCGTTTCCTCGCGCTTTGATTTCTCAAGCTTCAAAGGGTAACGAATGAGCGTCGCCAGTAGAGTCAAGAAGCACATCTCGGAACTCAACCCGTACGTCCCGGGTAAGCCAGTTGAGGAGCTTGAACGAGAGTTAGGGCTTAGGGATTCGATAAAACTGGCCTCTAACGAGAACCCAATCGGACCGTCTCCGAAGGCTGTAGAGGCAATGCAAAAAGCATTGACCGAAGTGCACCGCTACCCGGATGGTTCGAGTTACGAACTGAGAGCCGTCCTGTCTGAACAACTAGGAGTATCCGGAGAACAATTGGTTTTTGGTGCTGGGTCGGACGAGCTACTTGAGTTAATAGCGAAGGCATTTTTGGGTCCTGGGGATGAAGCGGTCTTTGCTTGGCCTTCGTTCGCGATGTATCCAATAGTGGTTAAAGGAATGGGTGCGAAGTCTGTAAAAGTGCCTCTAACGGTAGATTTGGTACACGACCTCGACGCTATGGAAGAGGCGGTTTGTTCCTCCACCCAAGTCGTTTTTGTTTGTAATCCCAACAACCCCACCGGTACCAGTATTGGAAGGGACGATTTTAATAATTTTGCCAAAGCAATACCTGACGATGTTCTGTTGGTCATAGATGAAGCGTACTTTGAATACGTACGGCGCAAAGATTTTCCAGATGCCCTTAGTTTGGTTGCTGAACGCCCAGGTACGGCGGTTTTACGTACTTTTTCCAAGATATACGGTCTTGCTGGCACGCGTGTTGGTTACGGAGTGATGGATAAGGAGTTCGCGAGTTTCTTGGAACGATCGCGTCATCCATTTAACATCAATTCCCTAGCAGAGGTCGCAGCTATCGCTGCTTTAGACGACAAAGAGCACGTAGAGAAAGCTCGGCAAGTAAATTCACAGGGAATGGAATATTTTAAAAAAGAATTCTCGGCAATGGGAATTCGAACCTGGAATAGTGATGCAAACTTCCTTCTGGCAGAAACGGGTTCTGGCACTTATGAAGCACTGTTGCCTCGCGGAGTGATTGTTAGACCTATGGACGGATTTGGGCTTCCAGATTGTGTACGTATTACGATTGGTACCAACGTTGAAAACGAACGTGTTGTATCTGCTTTGACCGAACTGAGGAATGGTAGCCGATGAAAACCTTGTTTGAGCGAGCAACAATTGTGGGACTGGGTCCGCTAGGGGGCTCTCTCGCATTGGCTCTAAGAGAACGCAGCTTGGTAAAGGAAATTGTCGGGGTTACGAGGAGGCACGAGACTTGGGAATTAGCGATGGCGGAAGGCGTGATAGACAAGGGCGGGACTGACCCGATGGTTGGGGTATCTGGCTCCGATCTCGTTATACTAGCTAGTCCGGTGGAAGTTATGCCTGCAATTGTTGCGGGCGCCAAGGAGGGCTTTTCTCAAGGAAGTTTGTTGACGGACGTGGGGAGTGTGAAGGAGCTTCTCGCGCAGAAATTGCCACAATTGTTGCCTGAAGGAGTCGAATTTCTTGGCTCCCATCCTATGGCAGGAAGTCATTTGCAAGGCCTAGCCAACTCCAAATCAAATTTATTTGAGAGTGCCACCTGCGTTTTGACTCCCGTTGCGGGAACATCAACGGGAGCTCTTAAGCGGTTGCGGTTGCTGTGGGAAGGAGTAGGAATGCAGGTAATTGAGCGAAGCCCTGAAGTCCACGATGCGGAAGTGGCATGGGTAAGTCACGGTCCTCATGCGGTTGCCTTTGCGTTTGCAAAGGCACTGGGAGAAGCGGCGCCCTCTGCCTTGCAACTACGAGGTAGCGGATTCCGAGATTTTATACGTATTGCGCGGAGCGATGGGACGCTCTGGTCAGGGATTTTGAGTGAGAATGCTCTACCGACAAGACAGGTTGTTGAAAAGGTTATCAAGCGATTGGATGAATTTTTAGATCTTTTGGATGGCAAAAACAATGAAGAATTATCTCGTTGGATTGACGAAGGCCGCAAAGAAGTCGAAACGGGCGAATAAAATTCGCCATGCCGAAGGGCTTGGCGAACCGAATTACTAGATTGAAGGGAAGACAAGTTAAATATGAGTCAAGAGAACAACACTGAGGCATACGAAATTCCTGCCGGAGAAAGTTTCGCGGATCTTTTCGCGCAAGATGCTCGCAAGGTAGAAGAAGGCGAGGTAGTCCGCGGAACGATCACCTTTATCGATGATGATCAAATCCAGGTCGACATCGGATTTAAATCAGAAGGGATGGTCGATACGTGGGAATTTATGGATGAGGACGGGACAGTTCTCGTTAACGTAGGCGACGTGGTTGATGTCCTTGTGGAAGAATCCGAAGGAGAGGATGGACGTGTAGTTTTATCTAAGGAAAAGGCCGATCGGTTAAAGATCTGGGATGAAATTAGCGCGGCATCCGAACGCGACGAGGCGGTCGAAGGAGTGGTCCTCTCTCGAGTGAAGGGAGGGTTGGCCGTCGATATTGGGGTGAAAGCGTTTTTGCCTGGATCGCAAGTAGATCTGAGGCCAGTGAGAAACCTGGAACATTTAATCGGTGAAAGGCTCCAGTTTAAAGTAATCAAGTTCAATATGAGAAGAGGGAATATTGTCCTTTCTCGTCGCGCACTCTTGGAAAAAGAGAGAGAAAGAATGCGCGCGACGACCCTGGAAGCATTGCAAGAAGGTCAGATAGTGGATGGAGTTATTAAAAACCTTACAGACTACGGAGCATTTATAGATCTAGGAGGTTTAGATGGGCTGCTCCATGTGACTGATATGTCATGGGGGCGAGTGACTCACCCAAACGAATTGTTCAAGGTTGGTGATGAGATAAAAGTTAAGGTTTTAAAGTTCGACGCAGAAAATGAACGAGTGTCTCTTGGCTTGAAGCAGATTCAGCCAGACCCCTGGATCGACGCGGCGATGCGTTTCCCTATAGGCATGAGAGTTTCAGGCGAAGTGGTTTCGTTGGCTGATTATGGAGCTTTTATCGAGCTTGAGGCTGGTATAGAAGGACTGGTTCACGTCTCAGAGATGTCGTGGACGAAGAGGGTTAAGCATCCGTCAAAGATAGTTGAAATTGGCGATAGGGTAGAAGCCGTAGTCTTAGACGTTGACGAACCAACGAGAAAAATTTCTTTAGGAATGAAGCAAATTGAACCAAATCCCTGGAGCTTGATTGAAGAGAAATATCCGGTTGGGACCCATGTCGAAGGGACTGTTCGTAATGTTACGAATTTCGGCGTGTTTGTTGGCCTCGAAGAGGGGATTGACGGTCTAGTGCATGTTTCAGATATGTCATGGACCGAACAAATAAGTCAACCCAGCGAGAAGTTCGAAAAGGGCGACGTGGTTAGTGCGGTAGTCCTGAAGATTGACCGAGATAACGAAAAATTTTCTCTGGGTATAAAACAATTAGAGCCGAATCCATGGGACGATATTCGCAAGAAGTATTCAGTAGGATCCCAGGTCGACGTACAGGTATCTAACATTACGGAGTTCGGTGCCTTCGTGAAGTTAGAAGAAGGTATCGAAGGGCTTATTTATAATTCCGAGCTTTCCCCTGATAGAGTGGAGGACGCTTCAGAAGTCGTCTCAGTTGGACAGAACATTTCGGCATTAGTAACTAAAGTTGATGCCGCGGAACAGAAGGTCTCGTTATCGATTAAAGCGATAGCGGATAAGGCGCAAAGAGATTCGCTAAAGAAAATTGCGGAGCAGCAATCTCAAAGTCAGACAACGACATTGGGTGATATTCTGGCTGAAAAGTTGGCTCAGCATGGCGAGGATGAATAGTTCGGGTTCTTGTTAGGACCCAGGGTGCGGAGAGGTTTAGAAAAGACCTACTCCGTGGGAGAAATACGATGACCAAGAGTGGACTTATAGAAAGGGTCGCGGAACTCACCTCCCACATCTCCAAGAAAGATACGGAAATTGTGGTGAATACAATCTTCGACTCAATGACCGATGCTTTGAGGCGTGGAGAGCGAATCGAGATTCGAGGATTTGGGAGTTTTCAAGTTAAGCAGCGCGATGCACGGGAAGGAAGAAACCCGAAAACTGGTGAAGAAGTTCATATTCCTGCGAAGAGAGCTCCGTTTTTCAAAGTAGGTAAGGAGCTCAAGGAACTAGTCGACGCCTCCGATGCTGAAAGTCCGAATCTTAATGGCAACGATTAAAATAAGCTGAAGCTTTTGAAACGGGATGTTCTTTATGATAGTCCTGAGACGATGTCTTTTATTCTTTGCATGCGCTGGTATTGCGTATGGGACTTTTAGATTCTGTTCCGTTAATTCAGAAACGGTAAACATAAATCTACTTCTTACATCAGTAGAGAATATATCGCTCTGGAAAGTGGTGGTGGTAGCTCTTTTGTCTGGAGCCGCTATTGCCCTAATACTTGTACTCTTTCCTTTGACAAGGCAGGTATTTTTGGTTTTTAGACTAAGAAAAAAAATAGATGCTTTAGAGGAAGAGTTGAATGGATTACGTGCCTTACCACTTTCGAAAAATGAGGATTCAGCCTGGAAGAATGATGGAGACACTCCTGAGTTGGCGGACTATCCGCCTAGGAATGATTAAGAATGCTGTTTCGGAAAGGTAAAAAGTCGGAGCCCTCTGCGGAGATGACCACAGCCTTGCTTTCGGTGCTAGATGGGAATTATAAGGATGCTGAGAGAGCGTTGGAATCGCTTGTTCGCTTAGACACATCTCGTGTTGGACCGATGCTGGCTCTAGGACGACTCTATAGGCTCCGAGGTGAAGTAGGGAGAGCGATAAGAGTACATCAGAATCTTTTGCTTCGAACCGATTTGTCTAAAAACGAAAGGTTTGGTGCGATGAAGGGACTTGCTGGGGACTTTCGTGCTGGCGGTTTCTTGAAAAGAGCGATTCGGGCCTACGAAGACCTTCTCGAAGAAAACACCAAAGACTTTCTTGTTATTAATGTTTTGGTAGAGCTTTATGGTCAAGTCCAGGATTATGGGCGTTCGATTAGTATGTTAAAGCGGTTAAGAGATTCTGGTAATAAGTCTAAGGAAGCCAGGCTTTATTTGGCCTACGCGGAA
>CAYOGP010000143.1:0-5561 GCA_964403555.1 uncultured Spirochaetales bacterium
ACCGAGCAGGTATAAACCCCAGGCCAGAAACTCCTATTCCGATTTGGTTTGGAGGTAGTTCACCAGCCTTAATTCGACGGACTGCAAAGCTGGGTGACGGATGGATGCCGCTCGGTACTCCTAAAAGGGAAGCCGTCCACGTGGAACAATTGAACCAGGAACTCCTTAAAGTTGGCAGAGACCCTAGAGAGTTTGGAATCCAGGCGCAGGCACAGGCTCGAGGGGGAAATCCCGAGCGTTGGCGATTGCATGCGGAATCCTGGAGAGATCTTGGAGCCACACACCTCGCACTAGCAACCATGAACGCAAACCTGAGTTCCGTTGAAGACCATTTACAAATTATCGCCGAATGGCGTGATGCGTTAACGTCATGAATAAACTTCGCACTCAAAAAATTCCCACACCTACTCAAAGATTCGATATTGAAATGATGGATGGGGCCGTAATAAGAGTCCGGAGACATGGCAACCCTTCCGGACCTCGCGTATTCATTTCTCACGGAAACGGCTTTGCTTCCGATGGCTACTGGCAGTTTTGGAGATTGTTGCTGGACGAATACGACCTAATCATTTATGACCAAAGGAGTCACGGAGAGAACCCGACGCACGATCTCGGCTCTCACAATGTGGAAACTTTTGCAAACGACCTAAACACTCTTCTTAAATCAACCTCAAAAAATTTCGGCGAAAAGCCTAACCACGGTATATTCCATTCACTTTCTGCCATCGTAGCCGTTAGCCATGCACAAGATTTCGAGTGGCCCTGGGAAGCACTCGTCTTAGTTGATCCCCCCTTCAGTCCACCGTCAAATCATCACCTGGCTCCTTATTTCTTGGAGGCCGAAAAGGAACTTTCAGCTTTAGCTCTCGGCCGGCAGGAGAAATTTAAATCTTCAAGTGATCTAGCTACAAAGTTCAAGCGGTCGAAGTTCTTGGGAGCATGGCACCCCGAATCCTACGGGAATATGGCGGATGCAACCCTCTCAGCTCTTGGCGAGAACTACAGCCTTTCGTGCCCTCCTCAATATGAAGCCAAAATATTTAACGACAACTCTAACTTGAATCTGACCGAACACCTTCAGTCACTCCCCTCCTCAGTGTTATATATCTGCGCAGACCCAAAAAAAGAAGCGGCAAGAGGTCCCGCTTATATGAACCTCTATCTGCATGAGAGATACGGATTAAACTATCAAGCCATGGCAGACACTGGCCATATGCTTCAGCTTGAGAGACCTAGGGAATTTGTGGAAAAAGTTAGAGATTTTTTTACGTCCTACTCTTCGGTTGAGGTATAGAAAAATGTCGAACTCATCAATCGCGGACCTTACTAATAGCAATTCTTTTGAGCAAGGATTTCCCCACGAAACCTTTTCTTGGCTCAGAGCCAATGCCCCAATATTCTGGCACGAACCCACGCAATACACTCCCGACGGAGAAGGGTTTTGGGTCGTCAGTCGCTACGAAGATGTCGTAAAAATAATTCAAAATCCAAAAATTTTCTCATCGGAAAAGGGTGGCCCTAGAGATTTTGGTGGAACCCAGCTAAAAGACGATCGAGGCGCAGGATACTTCCTTAATCAAACCGACGATCCGAATCATCGTCGACTACGAAACCTCGTAAATACAGGCTTTACACCACGACAGGTCAAGCGTCTCGAGGAAGAGTTACGTGAACGGACACGAGAACTACTTGAGACATTAAACAGTTCCTCCGGCGTGGATTTTGTAGAAATAGCTCGAGAAATACCTCTTCAAGCGATCTGCATGGTGCTAGGAGTCCCGCAAGCCGACCGCCGTGATCTTTGCGACATCGTCGACCAAGGCATCGAGACCCAATCTGATCATGTGGTCGCACGAGAATCAATAAAAAAATTAAGTGCCTATGGTCAGGGTCTAATTGACGAGAAACGCGTTAGGCCCTCCGACGATATACTGTCAACAATAGTGCATGCTACTCAGGGCAAAGAGGGTAAACCCCTGACGGATCGTGAGTTACGTGCATTTTTCACCCTCCTCTTCCTTGCTGGATCAGAGACGACTAGAAACGCTATCACAGGCGGTCTTCTCGCATTTATTAAACACCCTATGCAGCTAGCTGCCCTTAGAGCTAATCCATCAGGAATTAAATTCGGTATTGAGGAAATTCTTCGTTGGACAACCCCATCTATTTACAAACGAAGAACTGCCACAGTAAATGTTTCTCTACATGACATGACAATCAAAGCTGGAGACAAAATTACTTTTTGGGAAATGTCTGCAAATCGTGACGAAAGCGTTTTCTCAAATCCCTTTGAATTTGACATTGCTCGCGAACCCAATCCCCACCTTGGTTTTGGTCAAGGAATCCATTTTTGTTTGGGCGCTAGCCTCGCGCGTATGGAAATGCGGGTTGTCTTTCAAGAACTTCTATCACGCAACGAGGACTGGGCTCTAACAAAAGACCCAGTTTGGGTGCCCAACAACCGTCTCCTGGGACTGAAATCTCTATATATTCAATCGACTGCATCCTAAGAAGTGACCAAACCTACCAGAAGCTAAGTAGCTAGTAACTTAGAGCAGATTGAGGCTATAATGGCCGCAAGGAGGAAATCAAATGTTGCAATGGAAAATCGGTGACATCAAAATCACTCAACTCATAGAAATGACGGCTGCAGGCGGAGAGCTTGAGGTTCTCCCAGATGCAACACCTGATAATCTTTCTAAACTTCCTTGGTTAAAGCCTCACTTTGTTTCCAACGAAGACAATTTAATATTAAACATCCAAATGCTTATCATCGAGACTCCCGACCAAAAGATGGTTGTAGATACATGCATCGGAAACGATAAGAATTTGAACATGCCAGATTGGTCAAACCTTCAGCTTCCCTTTCTCGAAGACCTCAAAAAACTTGGTCACGACCCTGAATCTATTGATACGGTAATTTGTACCCACCTGCACGTAGATCATGTTGGATGGAACACTCGAAAGGTAAATGGAAACTGGGAACCAACCTTTCCTAACGCACGATATCTCGTAGTCAAAGAAGAATACGACTTTTGGAGAAATCTCGAGGAAGATCCCTTTGGAGACGTTTTCGGGGAATCCGTAAAACCGATCTTTGACGCCGGACTTGCTGACCTGGTCGAAAACAATCACAACGTTGGTGGTGGAGTTTCCTTTGAGTCTACCCCGGGGCATACGCCAGGCCACGTAAGCGTTTGTATCTCCTCCAATGATGAGACGGCCGTAATAACCGGCGACATGATGCATCATCCCTGCCAAATAGGTAGACCCGAATGGGTAACTCCATTCGACGCAGATAACGACGCAGCCGTTATTACCAGGAAGGCATTTCTCGAGCGTTACGCAGATAAGCCCGTTCTTGTCCTAGGCACACATTTTGCCGATCCGGTAGCTGGTAAAATTGTAAGGGACGGGGACACCTATCGGTTTGATGTCTAAAGGAGAGCCTTGATCGACGACGTTAGCTGTCGATCGTCGGGCCTGCAGGGAGATTCTCTAATTGATCCTTGAGATCGTTTTCAGAGAGTTCCGAATCAACGAGATCTCCAGATAAGAACTTTTGATAAGCGGTAAGGTCAAAATGACCGTGACCCGAAAGATTAAAAACAATACAGTCGGATCGCCCTTGTTCACTGCAGCGATTCGCTTCATCAATAACACCCTTGATGGCGTGTGCTGTCTCCGGGGCCGGAAGAATTCCTTCAGTACGAGCAAAAAGCAACGCAGCATCAAAGACACTACCTTGATCAAAGGCAACAGATTCCACGATTTTCTCTTGGCACAAGGCAGAAATAAGAGGACTCATCCCATGGTACCTTAACCCCCCAGCGTGGATGCCTGCAGGAACAAAAGAATGTCCGAGAGTAAGCATTGGAGTGAGGGGTGCCACGCCCACTAAGTCTCCATAGTCATAAGCATATTTTCCGCGCGTTAATGTCGGACAGGCATTCGGCTCTGTCGCGACAAAACGAATATCCTGACCACTCAACCGGTCCGGAACAAAAGGCGAAGCGATACCAGAAAAATTCGATCCTCCTCCAGCGCAACCGACGATCACGTCTGCTTTCTCGTCAACGCTCTTCAACTGCTCTTTCGTCTCCAACCCAATAATTGATTGGTGCAAACAAACATGATTCAAAACGCTTCCAAGTGCGTAATGAGTATTCTCATCACCGACCGCGGCTTCGACAGCTTCACTAATGGCCATGCCTAGGGACCCGTTTGAATCAGGGGTTTCCGCAAGTATTTTGCGACCCGCTTCGGTTTCATTCGAAGGAGAAGCAAAGACCTCGGCTCCCCAAGTTTCCATCAGAGTACGACGGTAAGGCTTCTGGTCGTAACTGATTCTCACCATGAAGACTTTGCAATCTAGACCAAAGTGCGCACAGGCGAATGCAAGACTTGAGCCCCATTGCCCTGCACCCGTTTCCGTGGTCAAAGAGGTTATGCCCTCTATTGCGTTAAAATATGCCTGAGGAATCGCTGAATTCGGCTTATGGGAACCGGCGGGGCTTACTGATTCATTTTTGTAATAGATCCGCGCGGGTGTACCTAAAGCTTCCTCTAGAAACGTAGCGCGAACTAGAGGCGTCGGTCTCCAAATTCCTAGTTTTTCCCTTACCGTTTCGGGAATCTCGATCCACCGCTCGCGCGAAACTTCCTGCTTAATCAATTCGCTTGGAAAAAGTGGAGCTAGATCGTCCGGTGAAAGGGGTTCGCCAGTTCCAGGATGTCTATACGGAGGAAGAGGAGAAGGGAGATCAGCCTGCAAGTTGTACCACTTATCAGGAAGGGCGTCTCCATCTAAAGAAATGCTTCTATTCACAAGAACAACCTTTATTTATCTGTTGGAACAGCATCTAAAATTTCACCAAATTGTTCAATGACCTCAAGAGCTTCATTGAATGAAGGATGGTAACCGCGACCATCTTGTGGTGTCCGAATATGAATACAGATCCAATCAGGGTTTATTTTTTCCCTGTATTCTTCAATTTTATCTATCCACTTTTGCTTATTGCCAAGACAGAGGAATCCCGATTCCATTGTGCCGATCAACTCTTCGTCCATACTAGACAACTCGTCAGTTTCCGGCGCAAGTCCTCTCTCCCCATAGAAGTTTACCTCGCTTACCCAGCGGTGCGCGTGCTTTTCTCTAAGCTCCTTTTCATCCCCAATCCAGCCTTCGAGAGCCATGCCAAAAGTAAATTCTTTTTTACCTCGCTTATCCGCTTTTTCCCTCATCTCTTCGACAGTAGGGAGAATCTCCTCGGGTGCCGGAGTAAACCAGGTCACCCATCCATCCCAATCAAGCGCTCTCTGCAAGGGCTTTGGGGCAAAAGCGCCAATCCAAACCGGTGGGCGTGGTTGCTGATAGGGCTTGGGAGTCATTCGAACTCCTTCGAATTGAAAAAATTCTCCATCGAACGAAAATTCCCTTTCCGTCCAACAACGATTCATCACTTCCATGGCTTCTTCAAACCTACGTCCGCGCTTTTCAAACGGTACGCCAAAGTGTTTGAAATAATCCTCGTGGTATCCCACACCCGCACCGAATATAA
>CAYOGP010000144.1:0-5559 GCA_964403555.1 uncultured Spirochaetales bacterium
TGAGAACTATGAGGTAAATGGGCTTCTTCTTGCGGCTACGGGAAGTGTGCCTGAAGATGCAAGCGTGCTTATAATTGGGGGACCAGTAAGGCCGCTTCACGACTCCGAACAGCAGGCAATTGATGATTACGTTGCAAGAGGTGGGGCAATCCTGGTGATGATTGACCCTCAATCGGAAGCGAGGCTTGATTCTAAGTTGGAAAATTGGGGAGTGAAGCTGGGAGATAATATCGTTGTCGATCGAGTGCAAGGTTTGTTTGGCCGCCCTGTCTCCCCATTTGCTGGGCGTTACGGGGAGCACGAAATCACAAAACCCATCCGCGAAAGAACGTTGTTCCATTTGGTACGAAGTGTAAGACCAACCAATGTTAGGACTGGAAACTTTACTAGCGTGGTTATGACTGGTGACGAGTCATGGGGGGAAACGGATCTGGAAACGTTTTATAGCGTTGGCCAGGCTGCTTTCAACGAAGGCGACGTTATGGGTCCTGTGCCGATCGCCGTGGCCGGAGAGATAGGCGCTAGCGGTGAGGGGGACGCGGCTAGAGTAGTTGTGTTCGGAGATTCCGATTTCGCCACCAATGTTTTGTTTGGCCAGCATCGTAATCGTGATCTCTTGCTTAACTCGGTTAATTGGTTGTTGAGTGATTTTGATGCCATCTCAATCCGACCTGCCACCGCACGCGCCAGTCGTCTTGCACTAAATACCGAGGAATTTATGAGGCTCCGTGTCCTGTCGCTTTTCGTTCTACCAGAGATCATTGCAGGGCTTGGTGTATTTGTCTGGTGGTGGCGCCGTCGCGAGTTGGCGTAGAAAACCGATGAACCTAAGAAGCACGATCCTTTTGGCAATTGTTACCGCTTTAGTAGGAGCTTTTGTCTACTTTTATGAAATTCGCGGTGCATCAGATCGCGACAGCGAGGAGGAAAGAAAGGCGCTCCTCTTCGCTGACGTTTCACCCGATGATATAGACTGGATAGAGCTCTTCACAAGCGATGGTCAGGATGCTCGTATCGAGCGTGAGGGTGAGAGTTGGAGTTTGGTGAGCCCGTTAAACTATAAAGCGGACTCAGTTGCTTCAGACGGGGTGGCGAGGGCGGTTGCAACGCTGAAGTTTGGCCGACAATTTACGAACCCCGAGACCCTAGAGATATACGGTC
The DNA here is from genome assembly GCA_964403555.1 of uncultured Spirochaetales bacterium. Classification (GTDB taxonomy): domain Bacteria; phylum Myxococcota_A; class UBA9160; order UBA9160; family UBA6930; genus UBA6930. Next base: position 1,162 of record CAYOGP010000144.1, read on the forward strand.
TCAATAAGAGTCCGAGCGTTCGGTTTGGTTTTAAAGGCCAAGAGTATGCTTTCACAGTTGGTGATGAGACACCTTTGGGTGATTCCACATACTTATCAAGTGAGGATGGAGAAAAAGTATTCTCGGCAAAAACTTTTGAAGTCTCACCATTTGAGAAAAGCTTGAGCGAGTTGCGGGATCGAAGTGTGCTGTTCTTCGAAAGGGACGATGTTACGGAGATTTCGGTTCGCTGGGGCAATTCTGAGGCAACACTTTTAAAGTCGTCGGATAAAGAGTGGAACATGGAAGCCCCGGTGCAGGCTCGTGGTGACCGTAATGCAGTCGAGTCGCTGTTATCTCAGATGCAATTTTTAAAGGCTCTGGATTTTGTAGACGAACCTGGAGTTGCTGAGCAGGATACCTTTTCCCAGCCGGAGACAGTGATCACCCTCAAGGAACGTGAGGGTGGATTTCATAAGTTGGCAATTGGTCTGGCTATCGGTGATAGACGGCTCGTTAATGTAGAAGGCAAGACTACTTTATTCAGCGTACGCTCCGACCTGGTAGATGATTTGCCCCAGGACGTTATGTCTTTAAGGTTTAGGGAGGTCGGACGTTTTTCAGCAGTCGAGGCCAAGGCCTTCGAACTTGGTTTTCATAACGCTAATGGATCTTTGAGCTTATCGGTTTTTGGAAATCGTGACGAAGGCAACTGGGTCACGGATCCTAAGATGGCTCCTGGCAAGGCCTCTCGTTTCTTGTCGTCCCTTGCGGGTGTAGTGGCGATCGATATTGATGCAGAAAAAGCCACGGATGAGACCTTATCCACTCTAGGCTTGCTACCACCAAAGGTGTCTATAACTATTCAGGGCGATATGTCTGAAGGTAAAAGAGACGTTCTTGCTCATGTCGATCTTGGGGTCGTAGATGCCGACCGTGGCATTGCAGCACGCATTCAGGGAGAAAGAACTGTTTATCGTTTGCACTACGACTTGGCCGAGGATATTCCGATAAGTCCCGAAGCATTTCGCAATAGATTCAGTGATGAGAGTGAGGAAGAAAAGAGCAAAGACGGCTCCGGAGAAGAACTATAGTTTTCAAAATGAGTTAAGTCGGGCTTAACTCAAACGGTTTTGCTCCGCAAAGCGGTTATTGGAAACCTTTCATAAGTTAAACGTGTACAGTACTGATTACCTTCAACATGCTGTCATGAATTATTCCGTTGCTCGCCACAACTTCACGGCCCGAGCCAAACGCAGCCCCTCCCGCCAGATTAGAGATTCGTCCTCCAGCTTCTTCCACCAACAGGTATCCCGCAGCTACGTCCCATGGTGATAGTTTTAGTTCCCAAAATCCATCGAGTCTTCCTGACGCTACATAACAGAGGTCTAGAGCAGCAGAACCGTCGCGACGCATTGCTCGAGCGGTCTGTAAGAACGCGGCAAAATACTCAACATTTTCACGCTTACTTCGCTTTTGATCGTATGCAAAACCTGTGGCAAGAAGTGAGCGTTCCATGAGGGATTCCTGTGAGACCGAAATTTTGAGGTTATTCCTAAAAGCTCCTCCTCCTCTGATGGCATGGTAAAGCTCGTCCATAATCGGATCGTAAATCACAGCTAGGGTTCTTTTTTTTTCTCTCTCGATGCCAATCGAGATGCAGAAGCGGGGATAGCCATGTGCGTAATTAGTCGTTCCGTCAAGCGGATCGATAATCCAGCGCCACAACGCATTTTTTCGGTCCGTACCGCCACCTTCTTCAGCAAGAATCGAGTCCTCTGGGAACATTTCCTCTATTTTCGCTACTGCCAATCCTTCGCAGGCCCGATCAACTTCGGTCACTAAGTCTATGTCTACTGACTTCGTTTGGATCTCTAGTGGAGTTTCGTATCGGTCTCTTTGAATGTCTCCTGCCGCTCGAGCAATTTTCACGGCGACTTTCAGGCGTTCTTCTGTGGATTTATCCATGACGTATTCTACTAATTGCTCTTAGGGCTCTTTCGGCAATCATTTGAGGGTTTGCGTTTCGTTGTACTAAAGCCTTTCGGCACTGCCTAAGAACGTACCAGGTATCTAATAGATCGGAAAAAGGTCCTCCCAGTGAGGCCCGCCGTTCCGTAGCTTCGGTATGAATCCATAAACAACCGGCCTGTAGAAGGTTGTCTACTCCTGCCGCGGCCTGGACCCGAGGTCCTCGATAGGTCTCGGCCCAGTTGAGTACATCTATATCAGTTGATCCTACTAGAGCATTTATCTCTTCTTGAAGCTCAGCAATCTCAGGTGAAGGTTCATCGTGGGCTGAGGGAGAAAGAATAATTCTCTGACAACGCGATCTAACCGTGGCCAAAAGTGAAGCAGGATTTTCCGTCAATAATAAAATGTGTGTGGCTACGGGCGGTTCTTCGAGCAATCTGAGGATGCAGTTTTGTGCCTCGACGTTTAGCCAGGATGCATCTGACACCACGAGAACTTGTCGTCCAGAACTCTGGAGATAGAGCTGCTTTTGAACCGCTCTGAGTTGGCCGATGCGAACTCTGGTATCGTCCGGTCCTCGCTCGACCCAAAAAAGATCCGGATGGTCGCCGATGTGCCTGTAAAGAGCGCCTTTTTTGCCGCTCCCATCTAGGTCAGGCTCTTCACGGGCGGTAGATCGTCTGCAAGAGTTACAACCCTCGCAGGGCGCCTCTGGGATATTCTCGCACGCAAGGGCTCGAGCAAACCAACGAGAAATTTGCCGGGATTCTTCAGAGGGTCCTTGAACGATGTAGCCCGAGTGAATGCGTTGCGTAGCTAGCGCTCTTAGGCACAGTTCAGGTGGTTCGAGTAGGGTGTCAGCGGGATTAGAGTTCACACCTTAAAGTTTATCGCTAAAGAATTCTGAGCCAACTAGAATATTCTCAAAGAACTCGTCGTATTAAGATGACAGGATTCGGGGGTTTTCGTCAACGCTCGCTACTATGGGGTAATGCATGTAACGGTACGTCTTTTTGGATCTGTTCGAGATGAAGTTGGTCTCAAAGAACTATCCGTGGAAATAGCCGACGGTTCAACCGTTGGTGATTTACGGACGTCTCTTCACGGCGATATCGCGTCTTTGGAAAGACTCGGAACTCGATTGAGAATCTCGGTTAATTATGAGTTGGTTGAGGAATCAGCGACTCTCAGTGACGGCGATGAATTGGCGTTACTACCACCCGTCTCCGGCGGCTCAGGGACTAGTAGGTCTATGATTACTAGCAAGCCTCTAATATTGCAGAATGTTGTAGACAAAGTCTCAGGTCCGGGCTTGGGAGGGATTGTCACATTTACGGGTGCAGTACGCGATTTTTCTAGAGGACACGAGATCCGATATTTGGAATACGAGGCTTATACACCAATGGCTTTGTCGGAGATGGATGGCATTATTGTGGAGGCAGAAGAACGGTGGCCAGGGGTTGTGGTGGCTCTTGCTCATCGCGTGGGCGAGCTAAAAATTGGAGAAGTAGCGGTACTAGTCGCTGCCTCGGCTCCACATCGTGCGGAGGCATTCGAAGCAGCAAGGTGGTCGATCGATGAGTTGAAAAATCGGGTGCCGATATGGAAGAAAGAGTTTGCCAAGGATGGCGCATATTGGATTGAGGATACGCCGTGAGAAATGGTGGAGCCGTTCTAAAAATGTTGAGTTGGAATACCCCATGCCTACGGTCACGTAAGTGAGTGTTCACTCTCATAGAGGTAACGCGCCGAGGGAGGTGCCAACCGCGGTGATTACTATTAGTGATACTCGTACCCTAAGCAGCGACTCCGGAGGTGCCCTTGTGTCGAGCCTGCTCAGAAGGGCCGGTCATCGAACTACTCGTCGAGAGGTAGTTCCGGATAATCCAGAAAACATTCATGCGGTTATTCTTGACGTATTAGAGGAAGAACAGACGAGAGCTGTTATAACCACCGGGGGTACCGGCATAGCGCCAAGAGATGTGACGCCGGAGACAATCAAGCCTCTCTTCGATCGAGAAGTGCCGGGGTTTGGGGAAATCTTTAGAATGTTGTCCTATTCGGAGATAGGATCGGCATCAATGCTTTCTCGAGCAATCGCGGGAATTCGACGAGAAAAAGTAATAGTTTCCCTGCCTGGCTCTAAAGGTGCTATTAGGCTTGCCATGGAAAGACTAGTTGTTCCTGAGCTTGGACATCTCGTCGGCGAAGCCGCGAAAAGGTAGCACTGTTCATGTACGTGCAACTGTCTCGCGAAAACGGCGGTTTTTGGTAGAACATTTTACTGAGTGATAGGTGTTAACTACGTGTCTTTTCTAATCTTCACCCAGGATCGTCACTTTGGTTCCGAGGGTCCAGCCATTGGCAGCAAAGGTTCCCGCTGCTACTTCTAGAACATAACGAGATGGCCGTCTAGGCGAGTAAATTTTTAGATCCTCGTCGGGT
>CAYOGP010000145.1:0-5508 GCA_964403555.1 uncultured Spirochaetales bacterium
TTCCGACAGGTCAAGGTCAGCTACTGAGACTTCGGTAGGCACTGGATTTTCTTGTCCTGTTGGTTTAACGCTCACAAGATCAAGGTAACGACGAGATCTCTCCAAGTCGTGGGGTGGGAGTCGATATCTATCCTAATCTCTTTAGAGTTGTCCTAGAGCTACAGTTTTTTCCAACTTTGAAGTAATTCGATGAGTGCTCGGACTCCGAAACCTGTGGCTCCACGAGGTTGCCCTGAGGAGGCTTGGTCCGTATTAGCAACTCCCGCGATATCCAGGTGCGCCCACGGCGTGTCTTCGACAAAGTGGGAGAGAAATGCAGCAGCGGTAATTGTGCCAGCCTCGCGACCTCCAACTTGTTTAACATCTGCGATATGACTCTTTATAAATTTTCGATGGTCTTCCCAAAGAGGAAGTTGCCAGAACCGTTCGGAAGTCGTCTCGCCGGCGACTTGAATTCGCGAAGCAAGAGCTTCGTTATTGGCAAGTACTCCAGCGCACCACTTTCCCAGTGCAATTACACACGCACCTGTCAGAGTCGCGAGATCAATCAACGCGTCTGGTTCAAATGTGGTCCTCGCGTAATGGAGGGCATCTGCAAGGACGAGTCTGCCCTCGGCATCGGTATTGCCTATCTCGATAGTTTTTCCTGATGCCGAGGTTACGACGTCGTCGGGTCGGTATGCCGTTCCACTAGGCATGTTTTCTACCGCTCCAACGATACCTACCACGTGAATGGGAAGTCGTAGGAGTGCACATGCCCGCATCGCGCCTATTACTGTCGCACCCCCGGACATATCGTGCTTCATGGTCACCATGCTTCCGCTGGGTTTGAGAGATAGGCCCCCAGAATCGAAGGTGACGCCTTTTCCAATCAAGCAAACAGTGGGTCTGCGTGATTTTTGACCAGGCTTGGGCGCGTTGTGCTCAAGGGTAATGAGTCGAGGGGGGTTGCTGCTCCCTTGCGCCACAGCAAGCATTGCGCCCATCTTGAGTTTTTTTAGGCCCTGAAGGTCTTCAATCTTGCAGCGTAGTCCTGTTGCTTTGGCCATTTCCTTTGCTGCTTCCGCAAGGGTTACGGGGTTAAGGTCGCAAGGAGGTTGATTGGATAGATCTCTCGCCAGGTTCTGAGATTCTGCAATGGCAATTCCTGCACTAGTGGCCCGTCTAGCAGCCCTTAGGTTGGCTGTATCGATTAAGATGGCCGCTTTATCAACTGATTTTGGCTTATCTTTTGCCGTCTGGTATTGATCGTAGCGATAACCCCCCAAAATAAAGCCCTCTGACATCGCTTGTAGGCAAGCTGAGGAGCTGAGCCGTCGTTCGAGAGGGGGCAGGATGGCGACTTTTCTGCTTTCGAGTTTTGTAGCTTCCTCAATCACTCTGGAGCAGGCATTCCTCAATTCTTTGGGCCCCACTTCTTTGGAATTTCCTATTCCGACTAAAATAATTCTTTTAGGCGAGGTGCCATCTTTGCTATAGAGTCGGACGATCTGCCCCGCTTTTCCGTTGAAATCCCCCAAGTCGACTACTCTTTTAAGACTCCCATCTAGCCAACCGTCGATTTCTGACCAGCGCGGGGGGAGCCTCCAGTTCTCCGAATTGATAGAGGTGGTTAGGACAGCAAAGAGATCTGTCTCGGAGTTTACGCTAGCCCTCTTCTCAACAGAAACCTGCATGGGTTCTCCTTTTCGACTCGCCCAAACGATTACTAAACCAAGCGTTTGAAAATCCGAGCCTTAAATTCATTGTGGCGTCACCGGTTGGTCTCGGATCTACCGTTTTTTAACTACCTTCTATTGCAAAAACTACCTTGCGTCTTAGCAGGAGTCTAAGGAAACTCTAGCTCCATCGAGGCTTTCATGGACGGGTAAATGCCAAAGGACTGCCGATTAGTATCTCGTGGGGAGGTTGCGAAGGGGTCGGCGTCATAAAAAAGGGGGGATTTATGGTCGGATTTGACCCACTTGGGCTCATTTGGGAAGCATCTTGGCTCGTACAATGGGTGATTCTTTTGTTGGTCTTTTTCTCAGTGGTCTCCTGGGCGGCAATTTTTTCAAAATTTCGTGAATTAAAGGTAGCTACTAGGACGAGTGAAGATTTTATGGACTCTTATCGTGAGAGATCCGGCCAAGCTCTTGAAGAGCTTGCCATTGGAATGAAGTCGAGTCCTTTGGCAAGGCTTTTTTTGACGGCTTACCGACGTCGTCTCGAAATTGGCGGTAGTTTGCCTCTGGATCCGGAAGCGAAAGAACTTCTAAGGAGTCACATCACTTGGTCGGCTCAGGCGGAATTGCACCGGCTTGAGGCCCGTCTTACTTTCCTCGCTACTACTGCCAGTGCGACACCCTTTATCGGTCTATTTGGAACAGTGGTAGGCATAATCAATGCTTTTGGGGGGATAGGGGTCGCAGGGAGTGCAAGTCTCGCTGTCGTAGCGCCTGGAATTGCCGAGGCACTTATTGCGACTGCCCTGGGTCTTTTCGCTGCGATTCCGGCAACTATTTTCTACAACATATTCGTGGGGCGGCTTAAGGTCTTGCAGGAGGCGGTTGATATCTTTTCAATTGATGTTTGTGAAGACCTAGCGAGATCTCCGATGCCTCCCAGTTATTCCGAGGAGGTCTGAGGTTTGCCAGGAGTACGACTTGGACATTCTCACCGCGCAGTCGCGGAGATTAACGTGACTCCCTTCGTAGACGTGATGCTTGTGTTGCTCATAATTTTTATGGTAACGGCTCCAATGCTTCAACAGGGATTGGACGTTGATTTGCCCGAAACGACCACTCAACCACTCCGTATTCGTGATGATACTCTTGTTCTGACGGTATTGAAGGATGGGAAGATACGACTAGCGGACATTGAGGTCTCTCTCGAGGAGCTCGAAAGCAAGCTCAAGGCGATACTCGAGGGCGTAGAAGGAAAGCAAGTCTTTCTTCGCGCAGACAAAAAGGTACCGTATGGAATCGTGGTTAAAGCAATGGCAGCTACTCGTTTAGCGGGTGCAAAAAAGCTCGGCATCGTAACGGAACCCGATTGAACTTCGCTAGGCGGTGGCTCGCTCTTTGGAGGGGGAAAGAACGCACTTACTCGGGTAAGGATCACCTCGGAACTAAGCTAGGTGGCGTCGTGCCACCGCTTTCGCGGTCGGAATTGACGGTTTCCTTATGTGTTCACTGTTTTTTGGTTGCCGTTTTTCTTTGGACGCCCAACGTTAAATTAGGAGTTTTACCTCCAGCGGTTGTGGTCGTCGACTTGGTTGAGCCCAGGTCGTCTTCGAGGGTCGCAAAACCAGAACCCCCTCGAAAAACGGTGAAGAAAAAAGTCCTTCCGACAAAGGATCTTCAACAAAAGCCGAAGCCCAAGCCCAAGCCGAAGCCCAAGCCGCCGCCTCAACCAGACTTAGCTGATGTCTTGTCGGATCTTCGTAAAGAAGAAAGTATTAAGAACTCTTCCGCCTTGAGAACTCCATTAGAGAAAGTTGAGAACGATACCGAAGGATCACGCCGAGGAGTTACGATCTCGCCGCGTGAAGCGGAATGGCGAAGAAGAGTTAAAAATCACGTGACTAGGAATTGGGTGCTTCAGCCTGGTTTAAAAGGCGAGCGTTTAGAAGCTCATGCTCTCTTGAATCTAGAGGGATCAGGTCGGCTATCGGAGGTCGATATTGTTAGACGCTCGGGGAACCCATGGTTTGATGAAAGTGTCGAACGTGCTGTTAGGAAATCCGATCCATTGCCCGCTCCTCAAAATGCCGGGCGTTGGATTTTTATTTTCCGACCCGAAGATTTGTAAACTGGTTTTCATGGTTTCGGACTTTAAGATCAGTTGGTTGATTCAATTAGCGAAACTGTTGAGTTGCCAGGGGGTGAAAAGAAGGTGATCAAGCGAGCAATACTGACACTAGTATCAACCCTCGGTTTGTTGGCGTTGTTCGCTCTTCAAGCGGACTCGCAATCAAAGGTGCCTATTGTTGTTCAAGAGTCTTCAAAGACTCTCTATCGGGCAGCAGTTTTGAGGTTTGCAACTCTCCCAGATGCTTCTCCGGATATGGCAGATGTCCTCTATGACGGAGTCATAAAAAGTCTCGATTTCTCGGAAGCGTTCTTGAAATTAGATCCAAGGGCCTTTCTCGACGACCCTGTGAGTCCCGTTCTTGAGGAGACAGAGCAAATCTCTTGCATGAGTTGGAGGCAGATTGGAGCCGATGCTCTGGTCCTCGGGACGATTGGAACTGTTGACGAGCAGCTACGGGTCGAGTTTCAGGTAGTGGATATCCAGCGATCATGTCGTCGAGTTTTGCGAAAGAGATACACAGCAGGTGAAAGCGAGCTCAGAAGAATAGGCCTCTCAATTGGTGACGACGTCGTCGAGGCCTTTACTGGGAAGCCAGGGGTTGCCGACACGGAGATCGCTTTTGCATCTACACTTTCGGGAAAGAAGGAAATTTTTGTAATGGATGCGCTGGGTGGGAACCTTCGAGCGGTAACTCGCAACGGATCGATTAATAGTTTTCCATCCTGGTCTCCCCGGGGAGAGTCTATTGTTTATACGTCTTACAGATATTTAAATCGGCCGAGCGCTTTTTTGCTAACGCGTGAAGGGAGAAGCCCAGGAAGAATCTTAAGGAATTTGCCAGGGCAAAGTGCGGTCTATCGGGCGATTTTTCACCCGCTGGAGCCCATTCTCGCGTTCACGCTTAGCATGGCTGGGACGTCCGAGATAGGTGTTAGCAGAAAGAATGGCGACGGTTTCCGGCGCCTTACAAATAACGGAGTGATCGACGTCTCACCTAGTTGGTCCCCCGATGGGAAAAAGATTGCCTTTGTTTCGGACCGGTCAGGCTCTCCACAGGTGTATATAATGGATAGAGACGGTCGAAATCAGAGAAGAGTGACTTATACGGGTAACTACAATACCCACCCTGCCTGGTCTCCTGATTCGCGTTGGATTGTGTACGAGAGCCGGGTGCGCAGCCAATTTGATTTATGGCTGATAGATCCGACCGGTTCTGTAAATTATCCTCTTGTGGATCATCCGGCTAGCGACGAATATCCGTCCTGGTCCCCGGATGGCAGAAAGATATTGTTTAGTTCCTCTAGGGAAGGTAAGGCGGACATCTTTGTAGTGGGTGTCGATGGGAAGAACTTGATTCGTTTAACTCACGGTAAAGGGGAGAAGACGAATCCCGCCTGGGGTCCTTATCGAAGATGAAGATGGGGTAGATATGCGGAAAATAAAAAAACTGGGTAATTTTTTCGGGATTCTGGTTGTAGCAGGCTTTATTTCCTCCTGTGCGACCATCGCGGAACAACGCAAGCTCGAGAATGAGTTAAGTCGGATGGCGCAACAAAACCGTGCGTCGGGCGGGGTCCGTTCACAGCACGCCGAATTAGCCGCTAAAGTCGATGCTCTTCAGGCGGAGGTTAGACGCCTACAGGGTCGGGTTGAGGTTGCGGAACATCAGGCTAGTTCAGCGGTGGACGAGGCCCGGGCGGCCAGAGCCGAGAG
>CAYOGP010000146.1:0-5457 GCA_964403555.1 uncultured Spirochaetales bacterium
CAACAGAATCAAGATTTTCGAGTATAATCTCCCGTTCTTTTTCGGCTTCCTTACGGGTCTCTCTACAAAGAACCATGACCGCCGCTACGCAACGGACTTTTCGATTGAAAGTATCCCCACGTTTTTTGAAATCGGCCGTGATCTCCGCACACCCGTCTAAGGTGGCCGGACTTATGAACGCCCAGTCGCAGTGTTCAGCGACAACATTGCGGGCATCTTCAGATGTGCCGGCGTTAGCAATAGGAGGGTGGGGCCGAGCGATGGGCTGAGGATTGACGTAACCGTTTCTAATATTGTACCAGTCGCAATCATAGTTAAAGCTGCCTGGAGGTTCAGTCCAAAGTCCTTTAAGGATTTGAATGAAATGTTCTCTCGTACCTTCGATTGTGGTCCTCAAGTTTAATGCCCATCATATCGAACTCCGCCTGATTCCACCCCGATACTATGTTTATTCCCCAGCGGCCTTTTCCAATATGGTCGAGACTGGCTCCCATTTTAGCAACGACGAGAGGATTGAATGCAGGCACATGCACTGTTGAAAAAATTTGAATTCTAGAAGTTCCGAATAAAATCGCCGAAGCCCACGTAGTAGTCTCGATGGATTTTCCTAGGAAGTCGCACTCGCCTCCAAACGTTCTCCAGCGGCTCACTGGAAAAAGAAAGTCGAAGCCGGCGTCTTCCGCAGCTCGAGAGATCTCAAGATTGCGAGAAAAATGCCAGTCTTCAGGATCTGGTTTGTAGGTGCTTAGGTTTGGCATATTGCTGCAGTTGGGCATAAATATGCCCAGCCTAAGATGGTTATTCATGGGAAATGTTCTTGCCTTTCAGAGTTTGGTTGCCCTCGAAGGTAGGTCCTTGAGAAAAGTTAGATCATTTTGCCTCTTCTGTCCCTCGGAGTAGCGAAGGTCCTGAAGTCGGTAGTAGACTCTAGCCAAGTCTAAAATCCCTGCTTGAGGAATTATTTATGCAATTTAGTGTTACGGTTCAAACGAAAATAGAGGACTGGAAAATTTTCAAGGAAATTGAAGACCTTGGCTACGATGCCGCCTGGTTACCAGATAGCCAGATGATTTGGTCTGATTGTTACGCAACTATGGCCTTGGCTGCACACACTACGTCTCGTCTTCGTTTAGGAACCGGAGTTGCGATTGCTCCTACCCGAATTGCTCCAGTAACGGCCCACTCAATCGCTTCAATCAATCAGATAGCACCCGGTCGTGTTTTTATTGGTATTGGAACGGGAAATACTGCGATGCGAGTAATGGGCTACAACCCTATGTCAGTGGGTGATTTTGGGGAATATCTCAGGGTCCTGAGAGCCCTCCTTCACGGTGAGTCGGTCGAGTACACGTTTAACGGTAAGACGAGACTGATTGACTTCATTGACCAAGATCTCGGATTTATGAACTTTGAACAGCCGGTACCCATTCAAGTCGCTGCTAACGGACCGAAGGCTTTGCGTTTAGCAGGAGTTTATGGTGATGCTCTTGTCTCAGCTTTTAATGAGCAGCCCGAGTATTTGAAATATCACATGGGTATGGTGCAGGAGGGTGCACGGGAAGTCGGGCGCGAGCTCCCTTCTGAATTTCATACGGCGACACTAACCACCGTTGCTGTGTTAAAGCCAGGAGAGAGTGCAACGTCTGAAAGGGTAGTCGAGCAGTGTGGGGCTTGGACTGCAGCAATCCTACACTTCGTTTACGAAAATTACAGATATACAAAGAACGAAGAGGTGGTTCCAGAGTTTTTTCAAAACGTTTGGGACGAATACTGTGACCATGTAGATAAAATGGATTGTCCGGAAGACGAACGGCACCTAAGGATCCACAAAGGACATTGCTCATACTATCCGCCCGATGAGAGGAAATTTCTGACTGATGAGACGATCAGGGGCGTTTGCATGGTTGGTGAACCAAAAGAGATTGCAGAGAGGCTGCGTGCGGCGGAAAGTGGCGGTTTGAACGAATTCTCGATTTTGCCCAGTCTATCGTCGATAAGGGAAGTTATGCGGGATTTTGTTGAGGTGATGAAGGTACTTTAATGCTGCTTTTATGGAGTCAAAAGATCATTAGATAGAGAAGCCCTACTCTTGCCTACAATCTCCGTCCTTGCCTTATAATTCGGGTGGTCAATTTGAATCGCCACGGTGGAGCTTGCATCGAGGAAATTCTCGCAAAGTTTAGAGCCGAGGTTAAACCTTACGTACTGTACTGCTGAAATTTTTTCTTCTTCAAACTGCTTAGAGTCAAATTCGGCCCGAAGGCTATCCTCACCTACATGGAGGATTACGTGTTCGTCGATTCCAACCAGACGGTTGAGTTCTGATTGAATATGTTCTCCTGAAGGGATTTCAATCATCAGCGTAGCGGAGAGTTCTTGCTTCTGAGGTATAAGCTCGTTGTAAATAGAAATTTCCGATTGGATCTGCTGATCGTCCACTGTGCGCTCCGCTCGTAACATTTCTTGTATTTGGAATATTACTGTTTCCCGATTCTCAAAAATAAAGGTTAGGCGGTCTCCTACAGAGATACGACGGGGTGTTTTTAGGTCTATAATTTTCTTAAGAAATGCAGGGCGAGCTTTTTCATAAGCAGTGAGGTCGAGGATTTCAGAGAGATCTACCGGTTTCATGATGACTCTCCTAGGCCATAGGCTCTTTGAAGGAGTACAATTGGGTGTACGGCGGTATAACCTGTTCCTTCTTTTATTCGCAAGGCAGAAAGAGGTCAGTCGGTAGCAACAAAATCCGGTTCGGAGTCCTTTACGCCTTCAAGTAGCTTGTCCGCGATTTTCATACTTTGGTCGTACCAACGGGCCTTCATTCCCCAAGTTCCATCCACGCCTGAACAATTGTCGAGCATTTCAATTTCTGTTGCTCCTGCAAACTTTAATAGCTGGCGAGATCTGAAGCCGATATTTTGCGACTTCAGGTGACATGGCAAGTGGTATGCAACTTTTCCCAGGGAGACAGGAAAATCTCTCTTAAGTTTCTTGTCTCTTCCCAGTTGATAAAGAAACTCGCCAATGTCGTATGTATTATCAGAAACCAGCTTGGCATCCTCGGTTCCTAGAAGTTCGGGATATTCTTGCTTAAGCTGCAACGAACACGTCGGTCCCGGGACAACAATAGGAAGCCCTTCTTTTACTTTCGGAGCGAGAGCTTCTACTACCTTGGCTGCATTTTTTTTAGCATTTTTGAGATCTCCACCATGTAGGAAAGGGGCTCCGCAGCATCGGTCGTACGCCGTTTCTACAGCGACTTCATTGTGTTCGAGTACTGAGACCGCGGCCCGAGCGGTTTGTGCCTCTGCATATTCTACAAAGCAGGTCGTAAAGAGCAGAACTCTTCCGTTCTCATTTGACCCGGGTAGGTGGCTTTGATGCGAACTGGAGAACGGTTTCTTCTCGTATGTAGGCATTAACCAGCGACGATCGATTCCTGTCCCTTTTTCCATCAATGTTCGCACTGCTCGGTTGCGGAAGCCCTTATTGGTCATCGCGGAGGTCAGGCAGGAAACGCGTCCCAGCATGTCCTGGCGCATGCCGACTTTATCGGCCAAAGGTATTCCTTCCTTTTCGGCATAGACTAGTTTTGCCCGGGTCATCAACTTCGGAAAATCGATTTCCCACTCGTGAGGTGGATGGTATGGGCAATGGTTGTAGCAAAGCTTGCATTGGTAACAGTGATCTACTACTTCGCGAGTTTCGTGGGCTGTTAGCTCGTCTGCGTTTTGTTCGTGTTTGTCTATTGCTTCAAAAAGAGATGGGAAAGAAGGGCAGAGGGGTAGGCAGCGCCTGCAGTCATGGCAATGTTCGAAAACCCTCGTAAGTTCTTCCTCAAGAGCGGTCGGGTCAAGGAACAAAGGATCCTGCAAGCTGGGGTTCTTAATCATTTGCAGGTTTGTCCAGTAACCCAGGGATCAATGAGATCCCTGGGTGATCAAGATGTCTGTTGGTTAGAGTTCTTCGAGACCGTCTAGAGCTTGCTGGAACCGTCCTGCGTGGCTTTTTTCAGCCTTTGCAAGAGTTTCCATCCACTCGGCCACTTCAGCGAATCCTTCGTCGCGTGCAGTTTTGGCCATGCCTGGATACATCTCGGTGTACTCGTAGGTTTCTCCTGCCACCGAGGCCACGAGATTTAAGCTGGTGTCTCCAATCGGCTTATCCGTAGCGGGGTCTCCTGCCTGCTTTAAATAGTCGAGGTGGCCATGAGCATGGCCCGTTTCGGCATCGGCGGTATTCTTGAATAGACCCGCGACATCCGGGTAACCTTCAATGTCGGCCTGTTTCGCGAAATAGAGGTACCTTCGGTTTGCCTGGGACTCTCCGGCAAAGGCGTCTTTTAGGTTCTGATGAGTTTGAGTTCCTTTTAGGTCGGGCATGGGTTTTTCTCCTGTAGGGGTTTCAAGACCCTTTTCACTCTAAGCTAGGTTCTGGTGAGCTGTTCGAGAACCATCGATCGTAGTGTTACGTGGTATATTCTTCAAGAGGTACAACATGACTAAGTTGCGTTTAGGCGGATTTATGATCCCGAGTACCGGTGGTTCGATTGAAAATGTAGAAAAAGGCTTAGCGGGCACTCATCCGGCATATTATCAAAACAGTTTGCGAGATATTGCGAAGTTATCTCGTCAAATGGATGAACTAGGCTTTGATTTCGTTGGGTTTACCGAGCACCATTTTCATATTGAAGGAATGGAAACGTCGAATAATCCCGTGTTGCTTGGAAGTTTTGTTGCCTCCGTTACGGAGAAGTTGAGACTAACGCAGCTGGGTTCAGTGATTACAGCAAGAAACCCAATTCTGGTTGCCGAAGACCTGGCGATGTTGGATCACTTTTCAGGAGGGCGAGTGATGCCCGGTTTCGCGCGAGGCTACCAATCCCGTCATGTGATGACACTCGGTCAAAAGAATAACGCTTACTATACGGTGCCTAACGATCCCAATTATGAAGAGCACGACAGCGTTAACCGAGAGCTTTTTACAGAACATCTCGAAATTATAAGAAAAGCTTGGAAGGAGAGAACATTTTCCTATCAAGGCAAGCACTGGACGATTCCGCCCCCTGGAATTAACTGGGATCATCCAATGACGCGTCGGCTCGCGCCGGAAACGCTTCACGAAGACGGAACGTTAAAGGAGATAGGTCTTTCACCGAATACACTTCAGGATCCTGACCATATTGAGATGACGGTCCCTTTCACGATGAGTCAAGATACGATCGAATGGGCGGCTGCGGAGGGAGCATGGCCAATTCTTCTGCACTGTCTTCCTGAGACTGTCAGACCCATATTAGATGCTTATCATAAGGCAGCTACCGAATCGGGAAGAAAGATTTCTTGGGGTGACAATGTCGGTCATTTCCGAGAAATAGTAGTCGCGGATACCGAGGAGGAGGCACGAGAAATTAGCCGTCACGGAATGGGTTACGTCTGGAATGAATGGCATGACTGGTTT
>CAYOGP010000147.1:0-5456 GCA_964403555.1 uncultured Spirochaetales bacterium
GTGCTGCTGCCTCCGGTGCTGCTGCCTCCGGTGCTGCTGCCTCCGGTGCTGCTGCTGGAGTCCTCCGCGCCGCCACCTTCGGTGCCTTAACAACTTGCTTTTCCCCACCACGGCCATGGCCACGGCCACGCTTCTCGGACTCGGCGGAATGGGTACCCCCTGTTCCCGGAGAACGTCTCGGAGCTTGCTGCTTCATGTCGACGACTCGTCGGCCACTAGAGATTTCCTTTTGCGGGCGTCCGGTCTCCTGTTCATTGACCTCAGACTCTATACGCGCATTGTGGATCTCCGCTCCTGCGAGGCAAGCGTCAGAAACGGCAGAACAATAAAGTTGGATTGCACGAATTGCATCATCGTTGCCTGGAATCACAAAATCGATTCCTTCTGGATTACAGTTCGTATCAACAACGGCTACGACAGGAATGCCCAACCGACGAGCTTCTGTAAGTGCAATGTGTTCTTTGTTCACATCGATGATAAAGAGGACATCCGGAAGCTTCGACATTTCACGAATTCCGTCTAGAGATTTGCGATATTTAATGACCGTACGGTTAAGCCTTGATAGCTCTTTCTTGCTTAGTTCTGATAAACGCTCCTCGTCGTCCAGTATGTCGAGGTAACCCTTAAAGGTTTCTATCGACTTCTTGACGGTTCGAAAATTCGTCAGCATACCCCCGAGCCATCGGTTATTTACATAAAACTGACTAGATCTTTCGGCCTCCATCTTTATCGGAGCTTGAGCCTGGCGTTTCGTCCCCACGAAAAGAACCTTTCCACCTGAAGCGACTTTCTCCCGGAGAAAATCGAGCGCGAGGCTCAGCCGCCTATAAGTAACATCAAGGTCCAGGATGTGGATTCCGTGGCGCTCCCCGAAGATATAGTTCTTCATCCGAGGGTCCCAGCGTCGAGTTTGGTGACCAAAATGAGCTCCCGATCCCAGAAGAGAACGAACGCTAATTTCCACAGGGCCCTTAGCCACGACTTCAGCCTCCGAAGGCTGGTCAGCTGCAAGATTAGGGTCTTGTTCGGGATTTTCTACGATTTGATCCATCTCGGTCGTTTCGACCATGGTCTCTCCTTCGCGGTTATGCTTCCGTCCCTCTAGGCCTCACGAGGTGCCACTAAGCGCCACGTTGCCCTCCCAATGGCTTCCGACCTACTAAGCGTCGGGCAGCCACACCGCAGGGAGACGAGGAACGTGTTGATTCGCAATTACTTAGCAAACTATGCGGAGATTTTCAGCCCTTACTTAGGTCGTGTAGTCGGCGTTGATCGAAACGTATTCTCGGCTTAAATCACAGCTGTAGATCCGTGCAGAAGAACGGCCTCCCCCTAAATCAACCTGAAGGCTGATCTCGGCCTTCTTCATCCTTTCTGCCGCCTTAGAAACTTGTCGAGATCCTGCTGGAATACCTGATTTGAAAACCGTTACTCCTCCAATAGCCACAGTGAGTCGCTTGATACTCACCGGCACACTCCCTGCGCCCAATGCCTGGACTATTCTGCCCCAATTCGGGTCGCCGCCATTGACCGCCGTCTTAACCAACATCGAGTTGGCAATCAGACGGCCAGCACGCTCAGCCTGCGTAGTATTCGGCCCACCGGTTACCTCAACTACCAACAGCTTGCTTGCCCCCTCTCCGTCTTTAGCTATCGAACGAGCTAAGGAGTCACAAATAGAAAGCAGGCTCTCCTCGAAAACCTCAGAGCCCTTACTTCTTCGGGAAACTAATCTCCTATTGCCAGCATTCTCACTCGCAAGCAAAAGAGCCATATCACTCGTCGACGTCTGAGCGTCAATTGTAACTCGGTTAAAAGTGCTCTGTGTGACCGAACCCAAAAGCCTTTGAAGATAACCGGGGGTCGCAGAAACGTCTGTTAGCAAGAATGCTAACATCGTCGCCATATTAGGCTCGATCATCCCCGAGCCTTTGGCAAGGCCGACGAGGGTTACCTCTTTTCCATCGATTGTGATCCTACGAGATTCAAACTTGGGCACCGTATCAGTAGTCATCATCGCCCTAGCAACTCTCGATAAACTTCCTTGATTCAAGCCCTTCGCCGCTGATTTGATCCCTTTTAACACTTTCGTGATTGGAAGTGGCACGCCAATTACGCCAGTAGAGGCAACGAGAACACTGCTCGCGGGACAATGCAACTCTTTAGCCAACCCTTTCGCCATATTCTGGGTATCCAGACGACCTTTGGGTCCAGTTGCCACATTCGCGTTCCCCGCGTTAACCACGAGCCCCCTCATCTGGCCCGAGGCGATTTGTTTCCTTGTCCAAAGAACCGGCGCACCTTGTACTTGCGAGGTTGTAAATACACCAGCGGCCGATGCAACCTTATCCGATGCAATTAGCGCGAGATCTAAGTGACGCGCCTTTAAACCAGCATGTACGGCATACGCTCGGAAGCCTGGTACGCGAACAACAGCCAATTAAGCGCCCAATATCCAATTTAGTGACGACAACTCCTGGACCTCATAAAAGTAGACGCGGTGTTTTTAACCACCGTGACATCGTTTAAATTTCTTTCCACTACCGCAAGGACAGGGCTCGTTCCTACCACCCGTTTCCTTCTTAGATTCAGCCTTGTGTAACCTTCCTTCCGAGGCTGATCCTCTCGGTTCTTCGCGAGAGAGATGTCCCTGCTGGGGTTCTGCAAACGTTCTTTGAGACCCTCTTGTCTCTGGCTCTGGAAGAACAAATTTAAACAAAG
Organism: uncultured Spirochaetales bacterium; assembly: GCA_964403555.1. GTDB lineage: Bacteria > Myxococcota_A > UBA9160 > UBA9160 > UBA6930 > UBA6930. Next base: position 2,722 of record CAYOGP010000147.1, read on the forward strand.
TCTCCGCGGCCTGCCCATCAGCCCGTTCGCTCATTTCGTCGAACATGGCAAAACCCTCGCGCTGATACTCGATCTTAGGATCCCGTTGCGCATATCCTCTAAGATTTATGCCCTCCCGAAGGGCGTCCATGCCATGCAAATGGTCTTTCCATAATCGATCGAGAATTTGCAAAAGAATACTCCGCGAGAAAATTTCGAAAGGCGGGTAGTCTATGTCTGGATGTTTCTCCGCGATTTCATCACACAGCTTGCGTTTCCGATCTAACACTTCCGAAATTCCAGCAAATACACCTCTTCCAAAAAGATCTTTATCAACAGTCGGCTTGCCTTCAATCTGGAACGGGGGCTGATTAACGTCAAAAACAACGCCAAACTGACCTTCGAGGGCTTGGGATATCTCTAACAAGGCCTGGTCGTCGGGCGCTCCCTTATCTGGCCACTTCTCATCCAGTAAAGACACGAGGACTCCCTCAACGAGTTCCAAGACCTCTTCGTGCAAGTCTTCACGCTCTAGGGTTTCACGCCGTCTGCCGTAAAAGGCCTGGCGTTGTTTGTTCATGACATCGTCATATTCGAGAAGATGCTTACGGATGTCGAAGTTTCGAGACTCAACCTTGCCCTGCGCATTCTCAATCGCTCGACTGATCATCTTGTGCTCGATAGCCTCACCCTCCTCCAAACCAAGCCTCTCCATCCAGGGTGTAATTTTTTCTCCTCCAAAGATACGCAGCAAATCGTCATCCAAGGCTAAATAGAATTGACTAGAGCCGGGGTCACCTTGTCGACCCGACCGACCTCTTAGCTGATTGTCAATCCGTCGGCTCTCATGACGTTCCGTTCCTAAGATATGCAAGCCACCCGCCAAAAGAACTTCTTCTCTTTCCTGCTCACATTGGGTTTCGAAATCGGCAAGCAAGCCTAGAAACTGGGCGTTTTCTTTATCTCCTCCGCATTTTTCTAAAGCCAAGAATTCAGGATTGCCCCCCAGAACAATGTCCGTACCTCTTCCGGCCATATTTGTAGAAATCGTAACTGCACCCTTTCTTCCTGCCTGAGCAACTATCTCCGCTTCTCGTTCGTGTTGTTTCGCGTTTAAGATATTATGTTTGACCCCTTTCCGTTTCAGCAAACGTGAAATTTTCTCGGAGTTCTCAATGGAGATCGTTCCAACCAAGATGGGCTGTCCCGATTCGTGTCTGATTTGTATCTCTTCCACGATGGCATCAAATTTCTCTCGACCCGTCTTGTAAATTACATCGGCCAAATCCTGTCTGAGCATTGGGCAATTAGTTGGAACAACCGTCACATCTAAGTCGTATATCTTTGCAAACTCCGGCGCTTCGGTGTCCGCAGTTCCCGTCATACCAGAAAGTTTTTTGTACATTCGAAAGAAATTTTGAAAAGTCACTGATGCAAGAGTCTGATTTTCGCTCTGAACCTGAATACCTTCCATTGCTTCTACAGCCTGATGAAGACCATCAGACCAACGACGGCCGGGCATTAATCTACCCGTAAATTCATCTACAATAATAACTTCCTTTCTTCCTCCCTCTCCCGCCTTGACGACATAATCGACATCTTTCCTTTTTAGAGCGTGAGCGGTCAATGATTGCTGTACGGCATGGAGAACTGGCAACATTTCAGGATCGTAGAGATTTTCGACTGACAGAAGTTTTTCCACCCTACGCACACCTTGATCTGTTAAAGATGCACTGTGGTGTTCTTCGTCTACCCAGAAATCGCCTGTATCATCGACCCCCTGCTTTGCGTCGCCTTTATCTCCTTTTTTTAGCCTGGGAATAACCTGATTTGCTACACCATATATTCTTGTGTTTTCCTCGGAGGGTCCCGAAATTATTAACGGGGTTCGTGCTTCATCGATTAAAATTGAATCAACTTCATCGACAATGCCATAAAAATTTTCTCCCTGGACACAAAGCTGCGAATTCGGCTTCATATTGTCACGTAAATAGTCAAAACCAAATTCGTTATTAGTTCCGTAGGTAATGTCGGAGTTATAAGCCCGCATTCTCTCTGTCTCATCTAAATTATGTACTATCACTCCAACCGACATCCCTAGCAACGCATGCACCTCAGCCATCCACTCCGCATCCCTCCGTGCTAGATAATCATTGACTGTAATTACGTGGACACCTTTTCCTGCCAGAGCATTCAGGTACGACGGGAGCGTTGCGACAAAGGTTTTTCCTTCACCCGTTTTCATCTCCGCTATGCGTCCTTCATGAAGAACTGCCCCACCGAGGATTTGAACATCGAAGAGTCGTTTCCCGATCGCACGCTTCATTGCTTCTCTTACCGTCGCGAATGCAGGAACTAAAAGGTTATCTAAAGACTCTCCGCTATCTAGCTGCTTTCTAAATCCAGGAGTCTTGGCTGCCAACTCAGCATCACTCAGGCGCGATAACTCGGGCTCTAGCAAACTAACGGCCTCGACCTTAGGCACAAGACGCTTCAATTCGCGGTCGTTTTGTGTTTTAAAAAATTTATTTAATAAGCGCATTCAGAACCAACAGCTCCAGCCTGAATTTAAGAAAGTGGCTTCAAAGTAGCAATGAGATTCGTACACTATCAAGTCGTTTGTCCAGACAAGGATAGCGTCTTCTGTTGTAGCGAATTTGTTTATATTCAAGATGCAACCGAACGCGCCAGCAGCTCCCTAGCGTGCTTGCGAGTAGTACTCGTCACAACTTCTCCACCTGCCATCCTCGCAATCT
>CAYOGP010000148.1:0-5407 GCA_964403555.1 uncultured Spirochaetales bacterium
CGATTTATTGGAAAAGGCACAACTCGCGGATACGGATGACGTCGAGCTGCGAGTTTTATTGGGCAAGGCTTATATGTTTGCCGATCTTCCAATAAACGCGGAGCGAATTCTAACTAACGATCAAAAATTTCCGATTAGCATCGCCGCTGGGGAGGTGATTTATCGCTTGTTCTTAGAGAGGCGAAGAATTCAGGAAGCTATTGAAGTTTGTCGTTTTCTGATCGTCACAGAGCCCGAAAATTTTCGTGGTTACTACGCCCTCATAACGGTTTATCGACAAATGAAGGACCTTAAGAGCGTTGAGTCGGTCCTTCTTGAGGCCTTAGAGGCGAATCCGAGTAGCCTTCGTATTCGAGAAGAGATGGCCAGACTTTACCGCGATCAGGATCGAAAGCAGGAGGAGATTTCAGCCTATAGAGAAATCCTAAGACATTCTCCGAATAACGAGGGGACTTTGATTTCGTTGGCCGAAGTTTTGTTTCTGGACGGACAACTTACCGAAGCGGATTTGTTGATCACGCGCTTGTTAGGAAAAGACTTTAGAGACGACAGATTACTCGCAAGGCTAGGTTTCCTTACTTTCGACCGGGGCAACTTTAGGCAGTCCTACAAGATTTTCGTCGAACTCAATGGTCGTAGTCCAAAAAATTTCGAAGCAGTTTATTACGCGGGCTTAAGTAAGCTAAGAGTTGGTGACTATGGGGAGGCACTAGCATTATTTGAGTCCATTCCAGAAGCCGAAAGTCTTTACCCAGATGCCAGAATACAGTGTGCGGTCGTATTCGAAAAGTTAGAAAACTTTCCTGCGGCGTTAGGCTGTATCCGCGAGGCGTTGAAATTTTCCAAAGACAGATCAATCGAAATCTATTTCTCTAGCTTACTGGTGAAAAGCGGTGACCTTAGTGGAGGTCTCTCGGTATTGGAATCATTGTTAGCCAAACAACCGACTGATATCGAACTCTTATTTAATATAGGAGTGCTATACGGCGAGGCTCAACTTGAAGCAGATGCCTTGAATTATATGAATCAAGTACTCGATCGAGAACCGGATCATCCGGGTGCACTGAATTACGTTGGTTACACTTGGGTAGAGCAAGGCCTCAATCTGTCTAAAGCTGAGGATTTCATTAGGCGTGCGCTGGAAGTGCGCCCCGAGGATGGTTTTATAACGGACAGTCTCGGGTGGCTATTTTACAAAAAGGCAACGATTCTCATGAAAAGAGGCTCCAGTGAGGACGCTGACGGCTACCTAAAGGCTGCGATTATTGAGTTGAAAAAGGCTGCTGCACTGACAGGAGGTGACCCGGTTATATGTGAACACCTGGGGGATGCGTATCTTCTTCAAGGGGATCGCCGTCGTGCACTTGAAAACTATAAGAAGGCGATAGATTTGATTCCTAGAAAGAAGGAACAGCCTAATCTCTTGAAGAAGTACCACGCTTTATCGGAGGAGCTTTTAAGAGATTGATGGTCCGAGTTCTTTCGTTGGTGATAAGTTTATTTCTTGCTGGTTGCCAGGCTGGGCGAGTTGCTCAACCTGGTTTAGATCTCTCGAACGCTCGGGCTATCGCCGCACTGTTTTTGGAAAAACAACAAAAGCGCGAAGAGATCATTTATGGGTTAGAGGGTATCTCTCGTGTTACCTTTCAAAGTAAGATCGACCGCTTCTCTTCAAAGCAGTTAATTGTTGCCGAGCGACCCGCGCGATTAAGGCTCGAAAGTCTCGGCTTTTTTAATCAACGGATTTCAATTTTTACAACCGATGGAGAGAATTATTCTTACTTTCAAAAAGGGCTTGCAAAGGTGGAGCGCGGGCGCGTTTATTCAAGCGTTTTGTTGGACAAGGTGGGAATACCGATATCTACAACCGAAGCGGTGGCTCTTTTGCTTGGAGTTCCTCCTCTTCCGCCAGGGACTCTGATTTTCAATAGCAAGCAAAAAGATGAAAGATTGTTGGTTCTTTTGTTGTGTCCCGATGGATCTAGGGACACGTTGGTTTTCGATCTTGAAGGGAAACTTTTAGCTTTTAGAAGGCACTCTTTAAGTGGACCCTCTTCGATGGAAATTAGTTACGAAAATTTTCGCCTTGTCAAAAATTTTGGCTACTTTGCATATGACATTTCCTTCTTTTTCCCGGAGTTGGATGTGAGCGCAACCGTCTCTTTTCAGGAACTCGGTTTAAATTCGAAAATTTCCAGAAAAACCTTTATGATTAGACCTTTAGGAAAATCTGCTCACTAAATCCGCTGCAGACTGGTCAGCAACTACCATAGATGATAGTAAGTTAGCCATGCGGCCATTTTTCGTGAGCCACAGGTTTAACGGTGATTCTAAAAAAAGCTCTCCTATTTATTCCATTCCTTATCTTTGTCGGACTCTTGCAGTCCTATCTTTGGGTTCCTACATATGAGGTTCAGACTACAGCTGGGGAAGGGCGCCTAGAAAAATTCATAAATGCGATTAGCGGGGACGCCCGTTTGTTAAACCCAATTGTCGCGGCTGATAGCGCTAGCGGCTTTGTTGTCGCACACGTATTTGACTCGCTCCTTGAGATTGATGAAAATCTGCGGCTAAAACCGCATTTAGCAAAAGAGTACAAGGTCAGTTGCCTGGCTACGATAGTAGTCGGTGAGGGTTTTTCGCCCGAAAGCCTATTGCAAAAGATATCTCCTCATTTAACCAGTGGAGCATCCGAAATCAGGGTGCTTGAGCCTTCGATTTTAATGCGACGCATCGATCCTGATGGTCTAGGACCCTTAAAGCAACAAGAGGTAAAGGTCACACGCCCAAATCGAATCGAGTTTTTCCTTGATGAGGTGGATCCGGCCTTTTTTGAAAAGTCGCTAAAAGTTCTCGGAACTGAGTATGGGCAGGAAGTAACCGGCATATCAGCGGTAAGTGTGTCCGGGAAAATTACCGAAGGCCTCGTCTCGATCGCAACGGATCTGGCTCCGATAACAGAAATCAAACCTGTTATCGATTTTGATCTTCGGAAGGATGTTAGATTTCATGACGGAGAAGTATTCGATGCGTCGGATGTAAAATTCACCTATGAAGCAATAATGGATGTTCGGAACCTTTCACCACGTCGATCAGATTTCGAACCGATTGAATCGATCCATATCCGGGACAGCCATAGCGTTAGAGTGATCTACAAACGTCCTTTCGCTCCGGCTATTTTTGTCTGGAGCTATATGGGCATATTGCCAGAACATTTACTTAATTCCGTAGCTTTGAATAAAGAAATGGATGCAAGAGGTATTTCGGGGACAGCGAGAGATGGGTTTGGGGTGCGGGCTAGCAAATTTAATCGTTCACCTATAGGAACCGGTGCATTTAAATTTACCGATTGGAAGACTGATGAATCAATCTCCCTAGTTCGAAATCAAGATTATTTTGACGGCCCCCCAGAGTACAAAGAGTTACATGTACGTATTATTCCTGATTCAGTTGCAAGGGAAGTCGAATTTAAGGCAGGAGCAGTCGACACTTACTTAGCCGATCCCCACCAGGTGGCACGCTATCTAAAAGATCCTGCTTATCAACCGTTTACTTCGCTCGGCCTTGGGTACACTTACATCGGATACAATCTCCGTCGAGAGCCCTTTCAGGATGTTAGAGTTCGTAGAGCATTAGGAATGGCGATTAATATTGACGAAATCATTGATTACGTTCTGTATGGCGAAGGGCAAAGAATCACCGGTCCGTATCCGATACAAACAGATTGGTATAATCACGACGTCCTGCCCGAGACGTATGATCCTGAAAAAGCTCTTGATTTGTTAAAAGAGGCGGGATTTCACAAGAACTCTGAAGGGTTTTTAGAGAAAAATGGTCGGGAACTGAGATTCAATTTAATAAGTAACAATGGTAACCCACAAAGAAAGGCAATAGTAACGACTGCTCAGAATTCTTGGAGAAAGCTGGGTATTCGTTGTGACACTCGTCTTCTGGAATGGGCAGTGTTTTTAAAAGATTACGTTAATACAGGAGACTTTGACGCAGTTGTTTTAGGGTGGGGGCTGTCCGAGTTAGATCCAGACCTTTATCAAATTTGGCATTCAAGCCAGGCGGGGCCACAACAGCTTAATTTCGTCGGTTACAAAAATGACGAAGTTGATGATTTAATCGAAAATTTGCGGGAAGAATATTCTCGGACTCGACAAGTTGAAATGGCTCGTAATCTTCATAGTCTTATTGCCAAAGATCAACCTTACACATTTCTATATGTAGGAAGGAGAACTCAAGTAGTTGATCGAAAAATTGTTATGGTTAAGAGAAACAAATCAGGATCGGTCGTGGATTATGAAAAACTTCGACCGACGCCGACAGGTAACCTCAATTACTTTTTCAATCGATGGAGAAAACTTGAGGCGATTCCGGATTTATGATGTTTAAGTATTTTACACGTGCGCTAACCCAGCGTCTTTTGCTCGCATTCCTTATCTCGATTATTGCTCACGCTGTAGTGCACTTGGCTCCCGGCGAACCCTCGGAAGTGGATCCTTCCAATCCACTTATGAAGGCAGAAGATATCGCTCAAATCCGTATGGCTTTTCATCTCGATGAACCAATATATTTACAATACGCTTATTGGATTCGTGATCTCGCAAACGGCGACCTGAAATCGTTTAAGGATAGCCAACCCGTGTTACCTAAAATTTGGGAGAGATTCCTTAATTCTTTACCGCTATTTCTCGTTGGAACGTTAATCGTCTGGTGCTTATCTTTTCCTACCGGAATATATGCGGCTGTTAATCGAGGGTCAAAGTACGATCGACTTTCTACGTTCGGCAGTTATGCGCTTATTTCCCTTCCTAGTTTTTTCCTGGCGTATGTAGCCATCCTCTGGGTCGTAAATAACTTTGGTGTACCGGTTTTGGGAATGCGTACCTTCGGCCTTGAAGATTCGTCTGGGATCTCTCGATTCATGGATCGAGTTTGGCACCTCGTACTTCCCTCATTCCTTTCTGCTATGGGAGGCGTAGCTGTTCTTTCGCGGTACGTTAGGTCCCAAATGCTTGAAGTGATAGATCAAGACTACGTGCGCACTGCCCGCTCAAAGGGGCTAGACGAAGATACGGTTATTTATAAACATGCGCTACGAAATGCTTTGCTTCCGTTCATAACCATGTTTGGTTTAATGTTACCAGCAATGGTGGGTGGATCGGTAATTGTAGAACAGATCTTTGCCTGGCCCGGGTTGGGAAGGTTGGGTTATGAGGCGATCTTGAATCGTGATTATCCGGTAATACTTACTTTGAACTTTATTGCAGCACTTCTTACTTTGTTTGGGACTTTTATATCGGATGTTTTGTATGCCTTTGCGGATCCTAGAATTAGGTTGCAATGACTAGGAAGAATATAAAGTCGCCAGTGCGTGAGGCATGGTCTCATTTTTCTCGTA
>CAYOGP010000149.1:0-5400 GCA_964403555.1 uncultured Spirochaetales bacterium
GTTCAAAAATTACCTCGCCGCGCTCGTTAGTAATTGTCGCAACTCGGCATTCCCATTCGACCTCGTCGAAGGGTGAACTCCCTTGCTTTGTAAAATGTCTCGGTATTCTTAGTCCGGCACCTGGCTTTTTCGAGGTAGACCTTTTTCGATTTTTCTTAGCTCCACTTCCGCTTATTCGATCCACTATCATCCCCCCAAAAGCCTATTTTCGCCCATCAACACTCAGATGCATGACTGACATTTGCTGTCTGCAACGCCATATTTTGAAATCTTCTCGACACCGTCCACATATACCCCTTTCGGTCCTGAAGCTGCGAGATTCTTTCAAGATTTTTTCACGACAGCTCAACTGCGAACGGCAACTCAATGCCTTTGTCATCCAACGATCAAATTTCGTGGTCGAGTGAGGCCCCGGGAACTCCCCGGGGCCCCCGAACCGGTGCAAGTCCTCCGTCCTGCTGCCAGTTCATTCCCTCTGAAGGCCTACAGTTCTTTCGAACCCCCCCAGGCCAACAGAAGGATACTCATCCCCGTAAGAGACTTTGTTACTCCCGGTGGGATCACCCGTCAAGCGAAAAAAGCTCTTAACCACAAAACCTTGTATGTGAAAACAAAAAAGTACACCAATACTAGGTGTCAGAGCAGGCTCCCCTGGGGTGACAACCCGAGCCCGAGCGGCTTTCGTTTGCTTTTAAGGTGTTTCGTCGAGTCAAGCCCTGCTTAGTAACGATTTCGCAGGAAAAGCCGGCTCGTACCCCCTGATGCAGGTATCCATTTCACTGCAAGTGCCACGCGATTGTTGGCGTCTAAAGCTGCCCAATACCTTTCAATGGCTTGTTCCGGACCAGCCTCCGTCGGGAACCACAGCGGGTCTCCTGTGAAACTCGGCAGTGGACTACCGTCCCCTTCATAAGTAGTAAGTGCTAGACCGAGGCCATTCGGTGGCGAGGCTGGGCGATAAAAATTTCTATCGGTGTGAGAAGTATCGGCTGGATTCGCCTTTAATAGCCCCAGAAAAATTGAAGGGGCCTTCCCTCTCAAATCAATCACTCCTGAAATTCGCGGTGTGTAGTTGGGCCCATCGGGTTCTCTTTCACGCCTGCCAAGACTGACTTCAAATGTTTCTCCTCTACCTATGCCTTCCAGAAGAGTGTCGGTCTGATCACCATTCGTCACTAAGTATTGCTTACCCTGCTCCGCCATTGCGCGGTAGATAATCAGACTCGGATCTTCCACCATCGTCGAGTCAACAGGCTCAGTCCTTAACTCCCCTCCTTCACTTATAAACCGACGATTTCGGCTATTCTCGGACCTACCCATAATCCAATAAATCTGCAGCCAGTCCCCGGACCCATCTCTACCTAAAACCAGTCCGCGACCGGGATAGGGATTGTTTTCTACACGGGAGCTAAACGAGGCTTGAGCTCGCTCCCGCAGAAATTCTTTTGGTTCAGACATTCCTCTTCCTCTACGAATTATTCAGGCAGCCCCGGAAACCTGATCCCGATTCCCTTCGGCATCCGATAGCGAATGTTAAGGCCAATCAGGAGACCTGTTATGTCCTCCACAACACGGGCGTTAGAAAGATCCCCCCCATTTACCGCTCGGAGTCCAGGAATAAGAGCGCACAACTTTGCGACTTCTTCACGCCCATCTTTCGGGCCGGAAATAACAACGTCACATTGTACGTCTTCATCCAAAGATTGTAGACCCTGGGCTGACACATTTTGGAGAGCCGATACTACCTTCACACCTTTCGGCACAAGGCTTCTTATCAGTTCGGCAGCAGAGCCCTGCCGGACTCCGATAGTCCTCACCGGACTGTCTCCAATTGAACTTGCCAAAGGTACGACCATCGACACAAGGATCTGGCCCGGTTGCAGGTCATTTCGGATCGCCTTCACTGTTATCGCAGCACTTTCGAAGGGTATCGAGAGAAATACAATCGGAGCCGATTGGGCTGCCCGTGAATTCTCAAAGCCGTATACGGTCGAGCCTGGTACCAACGACATGACCTCTTTGGCGGTAGCCTCTGCCCTTTCCATTTTTCGAGATCCCACAATCACGGTGCGACCAGCCTTCGCAAACCGAAGAGCCAGGCCGAGACCTTGATCTCCTGTCCCGCCTAAGATAGCAATCGCTTGTTCATTCAAATATTTCATGGTTGCGAAAATATACGCTGTATTAGCCATGAAAAGTTGCCAAAATTAGGAAATGTCCAAACACCTTTCCACTCCAGCCGATACACCTCAAAAGATCTTGCAAAATGGCGACTCGCAGATTCTGATCGAATGGCTTGATGGACACAAAAGCTACCTCAACGTACGTACGCTTCGGCTTGCCTGCCCCTGTGCGTCATGTGTAGATGAGTGGAGCGGTGAAAGAATTCTTCAATCGGAGAAAATACCGAATGATATCCACCCTGTTCGAATCGAGTCGGTGGGGCGTTATGCCATTCAGATCAGTTGGAGTGATGGCCATGAAACGGGTATTTATCCTTTTCGTCAGCTTAGAAAACTCGACCAAGTCAGCGACAAACGATAATTTGAAAGCCTCTTCTCTAGCAATGGTCGACTCCGAGTATCCCTGCCGACCAGTCCTTTGCCTCTGGAAATAACTTGGTATCGAGAACAAATTCTTGTCCCCGGGCCACACTAGACAGCCTTACTTCCCGTCCAACTCGTTTCCATCGCTTCGGGTCAGCGTGATACGAAAAAGGAATGTTGCCTTCTCTGGGAAAGCACCAACTAGGCAAGCTCCAAAGACTCCTTCTACCTTTGTTAGCGGTGAGGATCTGAGGCCTCAGAACAGATGGCAGCAAGCCAGCAGACGGAATTTCCTTATCACCCAAAGAAAGTCCCTCATTATTGGAGGCAAGGTAAAGTAGGTTAGGAGTGGGGCGGTGGCCTGTACAGTGTGGATGATCCCGTATCGATTCTGGAATTGGACCACTTGCACAAATTACTTGATCGACCAATAACCAGCCAAAAATGACGTGGAGGTCAGGGGCCTCCGGCTTGTAGCTAAATCGGTGAGGATGACCATGCGCTGGATTAACCCAAACCTCCCTAAACCAGCCAAAAAAGAGAAACAGATCTCCTTTCCCTACTCCTTGATTCCGCAGATGACTTGCAGCACTACCGCATTGACCGAAACAAGCTCTCAGGCCGTCTCGCGAGTATTTCTTTGCCGACACCAGATCAGGGTCTAAATGTACGCGACTTCTAGCTCGTACCCGACCTCGGGTAAGGCTATGGACTAGCTTTCCCACGTCGACGCCACCATGTTCGATCTGCCCATAGCGGACAATCGAGTTTCCATCCGGAATTGGCAAGGAAATCAGGCGCCCGCCAGGAAGAATAGGACTTGGAACACCGCCAGCGGAAGAGTCAAATCCTTTTCTACTCAAAACAATTTTCATCGGCCTAGTCCACTTCCAGGAAACTGATGCTGCGAGAAGACCTCCACTTAGGTAGCCTGACGTGATGGAAAGTGGTGCAGAATTTTGTGTAGGTTGCTTGGTCGTCCATAAACGTTTTGGTTACAGAGGGGTAATTGTAGATGTGGATGCAGTCTTTCAGTTGTCCGAAGAGTGGTACGACGAAATCGCTCGATCTCGGCCCCCCAAAGATAAGCCGTGGTACCACGTCCTAGTTCATTGCAGTGACAATATGACTTACGTTGCTGAGCGCCATTTAGAGATCGACGAGAGCAATGAGCCAATTGACCACCCCTGGTTGCTAGAGTTCTTCGCCGACTTTGAGCAAGGACGCTACGTAGCACACAAAGCGTTTAACTAGAGACTGCTCTCGAAGTCATTGATCCGATTCAACTAGGCAGATGCGAAGTCCAGGCTCCAAAGAAAGTCGCCCGGGAAAGTTTCTAAAAATAGGTAAGCCAGTGCTCATATTTCGGCTCGTTGCCAGAGACAATCGAAAAGAAAGCTTTTTGCAAAAGCTTTGCAATTGGACCTCTGGCCCCACTCCCTACAGTTCTTCGATCTATCTCGCGAATAGGGGTTACTTCGGCGGCAGTTCCGGTCAAAAATACCTCGTCGGCGATGTACAACTCATCCCGAGTGATAGGCGCCTCAACAACTTCCATCCCCTTGTCTAACGCCACTTGCATGATCGAGTTTCTCGTAATACCTCCTAGAATTGTCGGCAATTGAGGGGTCCTAAGATGACCATCGTTGACCAAAAATATATTCTCTCCGGTGCATTCCGAGACCAGACCTTGAGTGTCCAACATGACAGCCTCGTCATAACCATCTAAAACTGCCTCTCGTTTCGCGAGAATCGAATTGACGTAGTCTCCGCAGGTTTTGCCCTTGGTCAGCTTGGCATTAACATGGTGCCGGGAAAAGGTAGAAACCTTAGCCCGAATTCCTCTCTCCATGCCCTCCTCGCCGAGGTAAGCACCCCAAGGCCAAGCAATAATCGCCACTCGAACCGGATTGTCGGCGGGATAAAGACCCATCGCCCCTTCGCCCAAAAATGCTATCGGGCGCACATAGCCTTCCTCTAGATGGTTCGCTCTAAGGGTTTCGAGAATAGCTGTTGAAATTTCGTTCTGATCAAAGGGCATTTCCATCAAATTTATTTTGGCAGATTGTTCCAGGCGCTGGACGTGATCTTCCAGACGAAAGAGAGCTGATCGTCCATCGTCCGTTTTATAACCCCGAATTCCTTCAAAAACCCCCACTCCATAATGCAACGTGTGGGTCAATACATGTACCCGAGCATCATCCCAATCAACCAACTTGCCATCTAACCAAATCTTCTCTCCCCTAATTTCGGGCATAGGGCTGCTTCCTTCCGGCGCCAAAACCAGTAGCAAATGGCGCAACTTTGCCGGGTCGATCACGGCGGTATCATTCTAGGCGCATCAAGGTAGCGGTAATTCACCTCAAAGGCGCAATTACGTTGCTAAAGTTTCAGTGGTTGGGAGAGGCCAACTCTCGGGATTCGCCTATTTCGCCATTAAGGCTTCCAAGGAATCTTCGTAAGGAGGGCGGGCAACCCCTACCTCCGTGACAATAGCGCTTATCAGGTCGGCTGGAGATACATCAAAGGCCGGATGCCTAACAGCTACACCATCGGGAAGTATTGTTTCTCCAAACGGGCTCGCCACCTCGTTTCGGCCGCGCTCTTCAATAGGAATATCAGCTCCTCTGGCCGTTTTAACATCAATGGTAGACCGTGGGGCAGCGACACACATCGGGATTCCATGGTGCCTGGCCAATACCGCAAGACCATAGGTACCGATCTTGTTCGCAACATCACCATTTTTTGCAATGCGATCTGCTCCCACTACCACCAGGTCGACCTCCCCAGTTTTCATCAGATGCGCCGCCATACCATCAGTAATAACAGTTACGGGTATAGCGTCTCGTTGGAG
>CAYOGP010000150.1:0-5081 GCA_964403555.1 uncultured Spirochaetales bacterium
TACAATGTCGAGTCCGCTTTCGGTTCGCTCCGCGACGACGGCGCAGATTTTAGTCGTACCTATATCGAGCCCCACAATGAGTTCTTCTCTTCTTGCCATCGCTACCCCCTACCATGGCCTAGCCTTTAGTCACTTTTGAGATTGGCTAGCAATCTTTCAGTGACTGTGGCTACCTATTCAAAGTGCTATCGAGTGTCGCCCCCCTCAGAATGACTCTCTCACCAAAACGTAGATCGAGCTCTGAGCCTAACAATTCATCTGTATCTAGCTCGTCGAAGAGTGCGTCAAGTCTTCTTAGTTTTGCTTCGCGCTCTCCTCGTCCCATTTTTACCAAGATATCTCCTTCAAAGAGCAAGGTCGGGTTTTCTCTCCTAATATCCTCAGCTATCCGGATTGAAATTAAAGATGGGAGTTTTTCGCAACAATTTAGGGACGAATTAAGCTGTGACGCTTCCTTTAGGAGTTCATGAGGCACTCCACTTTCAGGGTTTTCAATGCCGAGTATTCTGGGGGTGGATTGATCAGTGGGACTTGAACGCGCGAAAGGCATCCCTTCGCTGTCCACCCACCAAAGATTCGAATTGATCAAAACCCTTGCTACCGGCACTCGTTCAATCATCCGTATTATAAGCTTGTTGGGAGGGAGGACGGTGGCTTCGACTTCCTTCACCCAGGGATGACTCGAGATTTGTCTTTTGATCAGGTTAACATCAAGCGTTGCAACGGACTTGCTTTTGTCAATCGAAGGGAGTTCAAAAATTTCATCAGATTGCACAACATCATTTCCGATTAAAAACAGACTGATTGTTGTGCGGGAGGAAGGATGTCCCTCAATAGCCGCCCAAAGCGGGCGCCATCCTAGCGAGTAACCCAAAGCGATACCTAATGCAGTGAGTAAAAAAGCTCTTCGAAGTGTTAGTCGCGCCGTTGACTTCACCGTTCCTCGTTTGAAGGGTTGTCCGGGACACCAAAAATTTTGACTTCCGTAGTCAGAAAGATTCCGGTCGTTTCGAGGACGCGGTTTCTGGCAAGGTCAATTAAGGCCACGACGTCTCCGGAGGTAGCGCCTTTCTCTGTTACGATGAAATTAGCGTGCTTTGTTGAAATTAAGGCTCTCCCTTTTCGTGCGCCTTTTAGACCGGCTTCTTCGATGAGCCTCCCTGCAGAATTTCCCGGTGGATTTTTGAAGACGGAACCACAAGATGGTTGGTTGAGAGGCTGAGTTCTTGATCTTTGTGCGAGAAAGTTCCTGACATTCGAGTTCACCCGCTCGCGATTCGTTCTCTCGATAACAAAAGTCCCACCCACAATTGCCGAGTCTGCCGGAAGGCCTGCGACTCCACGATAGTGAAAACATAAATCCTCGGCTGACATAGCAATCGGTCCGTCAGGTGTTACGAGATCCGCCGTTATCAGGCGACTTCCGATCTCACTTTCAGGGATCCCAGCATTCATGGCTATCCAACCACCAGCAGTTCCGGGTATGCCGCAAGTAAACTCTAATCCTGAGAAACCGTTTGTAATGCAGAAGTGGGTTACTGAAGAGTGAGATGATCCGGCACCGATATAGAGAGTTCCGTCGTCATGTGCAGTTATCGAACGCATCTTCCAAAGCGCTATTACAATGCCGTCTACTCCTCCATCAAGGACTAAGGAGTTGAATCCGCGCCCCAAGAATATGACAGGTAGGGTGTTCTCGCGAGCAAGACCAAGAATTTCGCCTAGGGCCTCTTTTGTTTCGGGTATCATGAAGAGCTCTGCACACCCGCCCACACCTAGGGAAGTTAGGCGATTCATGGAAGCGTCACGACGCGACGTACAGTTGTTTATTGATGCTAGCCTGAGGTGTAGTTTCTCGTTTAACATGAATTTCTCTTGAAGATTTTATTCAAAGCTCATGGCTAGACCAATTTCTTGAGTGCATCAAGAAGGCGTGGCCCGAAGCTCGTAATCGATCCCGCGCCTGCTGTGATGACTAGGTCTCCTTCTTCGAGAACTTTCATAGTCGCAGGCATAGCTTTATCTAATTCTCCTACGTCGAGTACTTTTTTATGACCCTTCCTCCGAATAATTTCACAAATACGTTCGGAATCTATGCCGGATATTGGAGTTTCTCCAGCAGCATATATTTCACTAATGAGAATAACATCTGCTTCTCTTAATGAGTCAGCAAATTCATTCAGATGGTCGCGGGTTCTCGTAAATCGATGAGGTTGGAAGATAATGACAATTCGGCCGTTGTGCGTTTCCCTTGCTGCTTTAAGTGTTGCAGTAATCTCGGTCGGATGATGTGCGTAATCATCCACAATCGTGATCTCTTTAAAACTTCCTCTCTTTTCGAAACGTCTTTCAATACCTAAGAAATGTTTGAGAGCTTCCTTGGAAGTTGTGAGGGGAATATTAAATTCACTGGCAACGATCAAGGCGGCAAGAGTGTTAAGAACATTATGTTTTCCAATCAATGGAACTTCAATTTTGTCTATATATTCACCGTTAATTTGAATTTCGAAGTTTGTGACATTCTGAGTAAATGAAATATTTGCAGCTTTGAAATTTGCGTTCTCAGTTAATCCATAAGTAATTATTCGCTTATTTACTGTTTTTGTGAGATTGCGTACCGAAACATCATCTGTGCAAAGAATACACAAGCCGTTCTTCGGAGATTGATTTGCAAATCGTCTAAAAGTATTTCTTAACTCATTCTCTTCTTTGTAAAAGTTCATGTGCTCAGGTTCGATGTTTGTTATTACCGTGACTTCCGGAGAAAAGTGAAGAAAAGACGCATCGCTTTCATCTGCTTCGATGACAATTATTTTGTCTTTTCCAAGGTGAGCACCCGTTCTTCTGTTACCAGGGAAAAGCATTCGACCTCCAATTACTGCCGAAGGATCTAGTCCGCTGAATTTCAAGATATGCCATGCTAGGCTTGCCGTAGTTGTTTTTCCGTGGGTGCCTGAAATTGCTATTCCTTTCTGTTTGGCGGTGACTTCGGCTAAGAGTTCCGCACGCTGAATTACAGGAAGTCTTTTGCGTAAAGCTTTCTGAACTTCAGGGTTTTCAGGAGGAATCGCAGAAGAAACAACGATTGCTTGTGCATCTTCGACATGGCTTGCGTCGTGTCCAATAAAAACCTTGATACCAAGGGTCCTGAGGTGGTCAACTGTTTGGCTCTTATTAAGGTCAGATCCAGTGATTACAAAACCTTGGAGTGCGAGAATCTCAGCAAGGCCGCACATCCCAATCCCCCCGATTCCAACGAAATGAAAGTGCCTAAGGTTCTTCAAAAAGCTGTTTATTTTAGAATTTGGAGAGGTCATTGATTGGTGTTTGTTTTTTCAGAAAAAATTCGCAAGCGTCAACAATTTTCTCTGATGACTTAGCATCTGCGAAAATTGCTGGCTGCTCTGTCATTGACGCCCATTGGTCTTTAAGAGACATGAGAGAAACTAACGCTTCGAAACACGTGGTTTTAGTGAAAACGGATCCGTTGAGTATTAAGCCTCTGCCAGCGGATGCGAATGCGCGAGCATTTTCGATTTGCTCTCCCCCTCCAATGTGACTTAAGGGAATAAGAACTGCAGGTCGCTTTGCTAAAGAAAGTTCGGCAATTGTCATTGCTCCGGATCGGCATATTACGACGTCGCTCCATTTGTATCGAGTTCCCATAGAGTGTTCGAATGGTATAACTGTCGCCCGAATTCCGTGAGCCTTGTACTTGTTCTCTACCTCGTCACGTTGGAGGTCACCCGTTTGATGGACGACTTCGATACTTTCGGGATTCATATGATTGTTTAATAGAGCTAGAGCATCGGGGATGTGATCATTTAATTGCTTCGCACCTTGACTGCCACCAAAGACGAAGAAACGATATGGGGACTGAGGTGTTTTCACTTTGGCAGTGTCACCAAGGGTGTAGACAAGAGAAGAACGTAGAGGAATGCCAGTAGAATATATTCTCGAGTCATTCTCGACTCCCGTAAGCCTTAAACCAGTTGCAGGAAACGCAGTAAATATTTTTTTGGAGAAACGCGCAGTGATCTTGCTTGCTAACCCAGGCAGTGCATTCGGTTCCAATAGCACCAGCGGTAGATTTAGTGTTAGAGCGGCAAAAGCCGCGGGTAGAGAAGCGTAACCACCAACAGAGATTACAAGTGAGACGTTCTGTGAAATTAGCTCCTGTCTCGCTTTGAAAATAGATATTGAAAGTGCTCTTAGTGCACCTAATTTCTGTATAAGAGACCGACCTATCAATGGTTTAGTGTCAAACGTAGTTAGGTCGATCCCCGTAGAAGGCACGATGCTGTTCTCGATTCCTCTTCGGGTTCCGAATAGGGTAACTGTTCTGCCGCGTCTCCTAATCTCTTCTGCTATAGCTAGGGCTGGCATGACATGCCCACCAGTTCCACCACCCGATATTACGATCTGATGCTTCATCTAGAGCGCCGGCTTTGCTGTTGTATCGTTGATTTACGGGAGGTATATCTGCTGTTTTTTTCGGTCTTTCTCGCTAACCCCCAAACTAAGCCGATAGCTCCGCAGCTAGCTATTAAAGAGCTGCGCCCGTAGGACAAGAAAGGAAGGGAAAGCCCCTTGGTAGGTAGTGCTCCCATTACCACCGCAGCATTGACGAGTGCGGGTACCACAACAAGTAGCGTCAATCCAAATGCTAAGAGTGAGCTGAAGCGGTCTTTACAGTTCAGAGCCACTTTGACACCCGCAATAAGAATCATAGAGAACCCAAGGAGGACCGCTAGAACACCAAGGAGACCAAGTTCTTCAGCCACTACAGATAGTACAAAATCAGTGTGAGCTTCGGGCAGGTAATGAAGTTTTTGGCGACCGTATCCGAGTCCTACGCCGAACGTACCCCCTCGTGCGAAAGCTATAAAGGATTGGATAAGTTGAAAGCCTTGATCTCTAGCTTGACCCCAAGGGTCCAGGAAGCCAGTGAGACGGTCTAACGCGTATTGATTGAGCGAGATGAATATAACTGCAAATGTTGCGCCGATCGTGCCAGGAAGTAAAAGCCAGCGAAGCGGTGCCCCAGAAGAAAATAGCAATGTAGCGACCTGTAGCCCTAA
>CAYOGP010000150.1:5091-5325 GCA_964403555.1 uncultured Spirochaetales bacterium
AGCACCGCGTTCCCAAAATCTGGCTGAAGTACGAGCAAGCCTATGGGTAGAGCTCCTACAGTTAGGGAAAGTAGGGCTTGTCTTCGAGTCATAGCTTGATTGTCGCCCTGTCTCGTGGTGATGTAAGAAACAAACAAAACGGTAGATAATTTTGCTAATTCACCAGGTTGTACTACGCCAAGTCCTGGTAGGTGCAACCATCTCTGCGCACCATTAACTTTTATGCCTATTAGT
>CAYOGP010000151.1:0-5270 GCA_964403555.1 uncultured Spirochaetales bacterium
ACCCAACTTGGAAAGCTACACTTGAAGAATCTTGACGAGTTACGAAGAACCGACCTCCGGCCTCAATCTCCCAACAATCTTCTTCGTTGAGGTGCATGAAACCAGCACTCATCAGTCTTTTCGAACACTCGGAAACCGCATGAAAAGGGGTAGGAGATGAGTTTAAAAAAAGTATTAAATCTTCAGTTGTCTCTGTCATATCTTAATTCGTTTTCTCTAATGCCACATGCACTTCTGGAGCCTACCAAGAGGCTCCAGGGTGTGCTCTTGCTAGCGATTGCATTTCACTTAGGATCCGATCGAGATGTTCGGTATGTCTTCCTTTTCGTCCCCGAATCATTAGAGTAGAAATTCTCTCGGGAGATTGAAGAGTTGCTTCAAGAAGAGTTAACGAAACTTCCTCTTCCCAGACTTTTTTAAAACAAGCAACGTTTGGGAGCAGCCCTTTCGAAAAGACCTTTTGATCAATCTCGTCTTGGGAAAAGAGTTCATAACTCAGAGGATAGAGAACAGAGACAGCCTTCTGAGCGCGTCTATTGCTCTCTTCGGTTCCATCCCCGAGTCGAAGCACCCAACTTTTTGTGTGACGTTCATGATAGATAGCCTCTTTCAACGCGCTTCGCGCAAAAGAACTGAGGTAATCATCTGTGCTCGACTGAAGAGAACCGAGCCAAAGCCGATTGAAAACATCAAAGAAATACTGTCTAATAATCGTACATGCAAAGTCGCCATTGGGTTGTTCCACTAGAATAACATTTCGGTATCCTCGAATGTCCCTGAAATAGATCAAATCATCTACGCTTCGGTTTTTTGAATCCGTCTTAATAGATTGCTCGAAAATAATCTTTGCCTGGCCAAGAAGGTCAAGTGCAACATTCGATAAGGCAATATCCTCTTCAAGAGTAGGTCCGTGGCCACACCATTCAGAAAGTCGATGACCGAGTACGAGACGATCGTCAGCATGCCTCAGAAGTGCTAGAAAACGCAGTTCTTCCCAATCCACTTTCTAGGCGTCCTTGAGTGTTCGGGGCACTTTATAGTAATTCGGATATCGAAAACTCTTAGAGTCTTTCGGATCGAAGAAAGAAGGTGCATCCGCTGGTGTACTTGCGACAATGCTTTCGGAGAGCACTACCCAGATACTAATCGGAGATCCCCTACGTGCGTAGACATCTCTTGCCGCCTGAAGGGCTTCTTCAGAACCAGACGCTCGCAAATTTCCTACGTGAACATGTCCACTGTTGTTTTTTTCCTGAAGAAAGACTTCCCACAGCGAGTCGTCCACTTTGCTCGAGGTCATAAACTTTCTCTCTCTAAAGTCATTTTTTGCGACATTTTTCCTCATAAGCTCGAGCTGCCTCTCTAACCCAAATCCCCTCCAAATGAGACTCTCTACGAGATTCGATTCGTTCTCTATTGCACGGACCATCTCCCCTGAGAATAGACCTGAATTCGTCCCAATTAATTGGGCCACTCATCCAGTGCCCTGTTTTTTCATCCTTAATGAGCTTTGGATCAGGTACCTGGAGATCAAGCGCTTCGGCCTGAGGAACGGCTAAATCAACAAACCACTGTCTCAACTCGTCGTTCCTTTTCATTTTTACTTTCCATCCGATTAGCTCAGAGGAGTGTGGAGATTCTTCATCGGGTGGTCCAAACATCATTAAAGTCGGCCACCACCAACGGTCTAGCGCATCCTGAGCCATTGCCTTTTGTTCACTTGTACCTGAAGAAAGGACCGCCATGATTTCCATCCCTTGACGTTTGTGAAAATTCTCTTCCTTACAAATTTGGACCATGGCGCGAGCGTACGGACCATAAGAACATTTCGTAAGCATCGTCTGATTCACCATAGCCGCCTGATCTACAAGCCAACCAATAACACCCACATCGCCCCAAGTTACGCTCGGATAATTAAAAATACTTGAATAGCGTGCATCTCCCTCGAGCAGGAGATTAATTAAATCCTCACGTTCAGCACCCAAGGTTTCAGCAGCTCCGTATAGATACAAACCGTGACCTGCCTCATCTTGGACTTTTGCAAGAAGCGCTATCTTCCTTCGTAGAGAAGGCGCCCGAGTGATCCAGTTCCCTTCAGGCAACATTCCGACAACCTCTGAATGAGCATGTTGCGAAATCATGCGCACCAATTGCCCTCGATAGCGAGACGGCATCCAGTCATTAGGTTCGATCTTTTCATCTCGGGCAATTCGCCCTTCAAAATCAAATTGGCGAGAGGTTTCCGTCACTGTTCAAACCTGCTTAACAAGACCTTACAGTATTTAGACATCGCCTGGGCTTTTCTACAACCGATGGAAGACACTGTAAGCGGTGCGAACAAACAGTTTCAGAGAATTATCGAAAGATCTTGAAGACATTAATTTATTCTCCTGTCGGAAAGGAGACTTCGGTTCCACCGATACCACAGTAACCCATCGGATTCTTGTCGAGATATTGCTGATGGTAGTCCTCTGCGTAATAAAATTCTTTTGCCTCAAGAATTTCCGTCGTTACGTCACCGTAACCTGCTTGTGACAATACCTTCTGATACTCCTCGTGACTAATTTTCGCTTGACCTCTCTGACCCTCACTAAAAGTATAGATTCCGGATCTGTATTGGGTACCAATGTCATTTCCTTGCCTCATACCTTGGGTCGGGTCATGACTCTCCCAGAATAAAGCCAGGAGTTGTGCGTATGTGATTATTGAAGGATCAAACACGACCAAAACCACTTCATTATGTCCCGTGAGGCCCGAGCACACTTCTTCGTAGGTCGGATTTTCTGTCACGCCTGCGGAATAACCGACTGCTGTGGTCCACACTCCTTCCTTCTGCCAAAATTTTCGCTCGGCGCCCCAAAAGCAACCTAATCCAAAAACTGCCACTTCCAAACCATCAGGGAACGGGGGCATCACCGGTTTTCCTAAGACTGTGTGAAGGTTCGAAATCGATATCGATATATCCCTTCCCGGAAGAGCTTCGTCCGCATCGGGAATAGTGAGCTTCTTTTGCATGAAAGACATTATTCTTCCCTCCTAGATCAAATTATTTATTCACCGACAGTCCCATAATACCAGGTCGACAACCTATTCATGTGGCGAGAAATAACACTCGCTCTATAAATTCCGTAAGAATAGGCTGCACCTGACCTCGATGGCTACGATTCGGAAAATGGGACCCCCCATCAATAACATAAAATTCCGAGTCGCTGACGGTTTCCGCGACCTCTCTAGACATTGCGACTGTAGGGTAGTGGTCTTCAGAGCCCGAAATCACAAGAGTCCGACAATTAATATCGCTGCAGTGATCTACCCAATTGGGTCTGGAGTAAGTCTCATCCAAAAGGGCGAGCAAGGACGCTTCTGTGTGATACCGGAGGCCTCGAGTCGCCCGTGCTAACCGCTCAGGATCTTTAGCCAATTTTTCGGCAGCCTTTTGACCCATGCGAAGTCGAACATTTTCTGTGTAGAACTCGCCGAATCGACCTTCCGCCACTATATGCCGTTTTTTTGCCCACCACTCTCGGTCTTCTGGGGTCGGCTCAAAAGGAGGCCCACTTATTGAAATTACGCCCGAAACTCTCTCAGGGAAGTGAGCGGCTACGTATAGAGATAGGGCGCCCCCCATACTCGCGCCTCCAAACAGGGCCTTCTCGACTCCCAAAAAATCTAACCAGCCGATTAAATCGTTGGCCTTGCGCGCATACGTGTAGTGTTTGGGTTCGACAAACTTAGACGACTGTCCATGCCCTCTGGCATCAGGATATAGTGCACGCACTTTACTCCAGTACGGTTCCATGTCGGCTATAGCATGACTTGACTCTTCTACCGACCCCCCATGAATCCAGACTATGGGGGGTCCTGTAGGATCTCCCTCCTCGATCCAGTAAACTTCGACACCATCGGATATTTTACACTTAGGCATAGACTCTCTGTTATATCTAAGAAGGGCTCAGTTCGTTTCGAACTCGGTACTTAGAACTCCAGATTCCTCAAGAGTTTTAATCTTTTCCTCACTAAAGCCGAGCAAATGTTCCAGTACATCCCGATTATGTTCTCCTAGAAATGGCGCTTCGAGCTCCAGGGGTTCGGGAAACTCAGAAAATCTAAGAGGACAACCAGGAACTTGAAAATCAGGGAGGACTCGATCGGAGATGGTACGAATCGTTCCTCTTTCAATTAGATGAGGGTGATCCATTGCCTCCGTCATTGAAAGGACTGGTGCAACTGGAATCCGACCCTCCATAAGGGCAGTAATGGCAGCATCGTCATCCGGCATACTTCGAATCCAAGACTCGATCTCTTCAACCAACTCCTCGACGTTGTCAACTCGAGCTGCATTATCAATAAAGCGCTGATCGTTAATCAACTCCTCTTTATTTATAACCCTGCAGAAATCGGGCCATTGATGCTCTAAAGCGACGATAAACATATAGCGATTCTTCCCTCTAAAGATTCCCGTCGGTGCGAGTGTAAAATGCATGCGACCGTTACGAGTGGGAACTAAAGCCCGTTCAGAAAGACTGACAATCTGCGGACTTAAATCATGGTGATGGAAATAGCAATCTAGGATCGATATATCTAGGTACTGACCCTTGCCGCTCCTTTCTCGATATAATAGGGAGGCATTGATCGCTCCAAAGGCATGAGCGCCTGTCAGTGTGTCTCCTAAGCTAAACATCGGATAACAGGGTGGCCCGTCCTTCTCACCGATCAAATCTGTAATTCCAGCAAAGGCCTGTCCAATAGGGTCATAACCGACAAGTTTTGACAGCGGTCCGGTCTGACCAAATGTGCTTACTGAACACATAACAACACGAGGGTTAATTTTCCGGACCTCTTCCCACCCTATTCCTAGTCGCGACATTGTACCGGGAGAAAAATTTTCTATAAGTACATCCACTTTGGGTAATAAACTTTTTATAATCTCCAAACCTTCAGAACTGCGAAGATCAATCGATATGCTCTTCTTACCTCGATTCTGTTGAACAAAATATCCGCTGCGGCCATTTTTGGAAAAGGGCATATTACGTGTAGCATCGCCACTTGGAGACTCGACTTTGATGATGTCTGCCCCGAGTTCAGCCATTAACCTCGTACAGGCGGGCCCAGCGAGAAAATGCGTGAAATCCAAAACTGTGTATCCAGAAAGAAGATGATTCATCTACGATTCTCCAAGTTGTGTGGATCCTAGGACATTTGCAGCACAGAAAAATCGGTAGATTTTGATATTAACTGGAAAGGAGATTAAAAATGTCGAACCAGCAATC
>CAYOGP010000152.1:0-5263 GCA_964403555.1 uncultured Spirochaetales bacterium
CAAGGCTTGGCTCGACATAAGGATGTAGAATCGGATTTTTCCCATGCTTGGCGTGGGCCCGATTATGGACCATAAGTCCACCCCGGGGATCTATCTTTAAACATCGAAGAAATGGGTGTTATCGTCTATTACAATCTTTCCAATGAAGAGAGTATTATCTCTCAATATTAGTCGGTTAAAATAAAGACAGGTCTTAATACGCATATTGAAAGTTAATAGCAATGAACCACTCCATACTTCCAAATATTCTCATTGAAGCAGAAGACTTTTCACATTATGGTGGATGGGTCCTGGACTCCCAATTTGAGACCGTCATGGGTTCCCCCTACCTCCTAGCACATGGCTTGGGCCGACCTGTGGAAGATGCTTATACCCAAATCCACATCGATGTTTCTGGTGAATACGATCTCCATGTCCGCACAAAAGACTGGGTTCCAGGTCACTCCCCAGGACGTTTCCAATTACTTGTTAATAATGTTCCAATTGCGCAAGAATTCGGCGCAAATGGCAAAGACTGGAACTGGGAAGCAGGCGGAAAAATCTACTTACCCCAAGGCGATGTGATGCTGACATTACATGACCTAACCGGATTTGAGGGTAGATGCGATGCGCTTTATCTCAGCGGTGACACCATCGTCCCTCCTAACGAAGTTAATTCGGAAAGTCGGGCCTGGCGAAAGAGTCGAAGAGGCCTACCCATGGAACCTCGAGAGCAAAGCGACTATGAGATAGTTGTCGTTGGAGGAGGAATTTCTGGCTGCGCATCAGCTTTGGCAGCCGCACGTCATGGACACAAAGTTGCGCTTATTCATGATCGTCCAGTATTAGGAGGAAACGCCAGTACGGAAATTGGCCTGATGCCTAGAGGGACACAAGGCACTGTGCTCAGAGAGTTATCGGAACGCAAAGAGAATGGCGATTTGAAAGCCTACGACTTATTAATGGCTGAAGGCGTCAGTATATTCTTGGAGAATCGAGTAGTTGGTGTAGAGACGAAAGAAAATAAGATCATCTCAGTTGACACGATCTCTTCACGCGGCGGCCACGAATACCGAATTAGTGGGTCTATTTTTATCGATACTTCTGGAGTCGCGATACTAGGCACACTATCAGGAGCTAAAACCATGTTTGGTCGCGAGTCTAAGGCGGAGTTCAACGAATCCTATGCACCCGAAGACGCTGACGATATGCACCATGGGAACACCTTATTCTTCCGCACACGAATGGCTGACGAGCCTAGCGATTTCCCCGAAGTTCCCTGGGCGACTGAGGTGTCTAAGGACTACGCAAACCTTAGCGGTCAACTTATCAAACCAGGAGTAGAAAACGGACCTGGACCTCGGGCCGGCGAGAACCCAGACATGCCGGAGTTTCGGTTTGGTCGAAAAAATAGTGTATTTCCCGCAACACATTTTTGGGAATACGGACAATGGCTTGACCCCTACACGAGCGGCGAACTTGTCCGCGATTATCTAATGCGAGCTCTCTATGGCACTTTTTCAAATGTAAAGAAGATGGAAAAAGAAGCCTATGCAAACTTAGAGTTTGAGTGGATGGCTTTCGTAGCGGCTCAGGGTGAATATCGAAGGTATTGCGGAGATTACGTTTTAACTGAAAACGATATCACAGAACACTCCCATTTTGACGATGCACTCATTGGCAATGATGGGTCATTCTGCATCCATTGCGCTTGGGAAGAAGGAGAGGGGAAATATGATTTTCGTTTGAAGGACTGGATCTTCGACAACCGAGATAAGCAATCGTACATCATTCCTTTCCGGTGCCTCTATTCGTGCAACATTGACAACCTAATGATGGCAGGAAAACACATAAGTGTTAGTCACGTCGCTTCTTCGGCTACCAAACTCATGGGAAATGGAGCCCAACACGGTGTTGCGGTCGCTGCCGCAGCTCACCTATGCCTGCTTCTAAAGACATCCCCAAGAGATCTGTATCTCGAGCATTTAGAAGAGCTCAAAAGCCTCGTCAAAAACGAAACCAATTGCGATCACGACCTTGAACACAATCCTCCCAAACCTAAATTTATACCCGTACCGAGCTAGCAAGGGTCGTTAGAAAACAACGGCGACTGCTGACGCCCGGCGCAACCCAAGGTCAACGATGGCTACTTCGATCGTGGGCAGGATTCCGAAAAGTCCGGCTAATCACTTTAATCACAGCAGCGAAATCTTCTTTACCCAGGCCGTCAACATTAGCGCGCTCAATCAATGCGCCGAAGAATTCCAGCACCTCGGCGTTGGCGCCGCTTTCATGCGCCTGACCGATCAGCTGTTCCATTCCAGCCGCCCAGGCTTCCACCGAATTAACCGGCACATCAAACGATGCCTGTTGGACTACGCGTGCCAACTGGGCGGTCCGCGCATCAGCTGCCACTGTCGCCGCAAATGTCTCCGCGTCCAAGCCACCCGCTTGGCACAGCAAAACGCCTTGCAGTGCGCCAATAAAAGTCCCGAGACGCTGGCTGAGATAGGCCATGTCTAGCAATTTCGCCGTATCAATTTGTGGGCCGGTAAATTTAATGTTGCTTGAGAGACAACGAAGTACAGGTTGGTTTGCGCTCCAAACTGCTTCGTCGCCCGCAATTAGGATCATGCCCTGGTCGGTACCCACTCTATCTGGCGCGCAGAGTAATGCGCCATCGAGATAGCGTGCCTGGCGACTTGCAAAGAAATCCGCAGCCCGACGGGCTTCGTGGGGCTTGCCGGTGCCGAGTTGCACGATGGTCCGTTTGTCCAGATTAGCATCCGCGCTCTCTAGCAAGCGTCCAGAGGTTTCGTAGTTGTTCAGACAGACCACTGTGAGGGGACTGCGTTTAATGCAGTCTCCGGCACTCTCGGCTTTGATCGCCCCAACCTGAAGTAAATCGTCGGCCTTGCTAATGGTTCGATTCCACACGGTGACCTTGTGACCGGCGCTCAGGAACGTGCGGGCCATAGCCACGCCCATGGGTCCGAGACCGATGACAGAAACCTCACTCATAAACTTGCCTCGCATACGTCAGCCAACTAAAGCCTGGCCTGATCTAGTTCTTTTCGGGCGTCCAGTCCTGGATGCCCTTTTCTCTTTCGCGGAGCATCAAGTCACTCTCTACGTCGCGCGTAGTCTTCTCCGAGCCATCCGGATTCGGAGCGTAACACATGACCGGCTTCCCATCGGTCTAACGTTTATTTAGCTTTAGACGTCGAAGCGATAGGTGTCACGGTCCCTTACTATTTTTCCGCCTACCGGGTTGGCGAAATGAGTTCCTAGAACAAGCACCGGCTTATCCGCATAACGTTCAAGAAACTGTTTTCTGGTCGCAACTGCCGCTTCACTATCTGCATCAAATGAAGTTGTCCAGTCCGGCCTGCTTATCTGGCAGGGATGATGCATCATGTCGCCAGTTATCACCGCATCTTCGCCTTTAGAGGAGATGCGAATGCAGACATGACCCGGGGTATGACCGGGAGTAGATTCAAACGTGACTTCGTTGCTAACTTTGTGGTCATTTTCGACAAGGTCAGCAAGCCCTGCGTCAAAGATGGGCTTTACTGACTCACCAAACACATCTCCGAACGGATCTTCCTCTAGATTTCTCCAAAACTCGTATTCCTCTTTCACTACCAAATATCGGGCATTGGGAAAGGTTGGAACCCAACTTCCACTAACCTTCCGAGTGTTCCAGCCGACATGATCTACGTGAAGATGAGTACAAATCACTGTATCGATTGATTCGGGATCGTGACCAAGACTCTTAAGTTCTTCAAGAAAAGGGAGTTGCAGGTTCGACCAGTCCGGCATAAATATGTTTAAGTTTTTGTCGTTGCCGATGCAGGTATCGACAACCATCTTTTGATCAGGCGTCTCGACAATAAGCATTTGGATATTCAGTATGAGATCACCTTCATCAGAAACAAAGTGCGGTTTCAACCACGGCAATTGAGAAAGATTGTCCGGTGTTGCTTCTGGGAGAACTTCAACTTCTCCTCCCGTAGACCAATAGCTCGTCATTTCAATAAGTTGAGTAATCTTGGTATCGCCAATTTTCCATTGCAGCATAAAATCTCCTACTAACAAAAATATAGTCTCTATTTTTTACTCGAATTACCGTAAATCACACAAATCTCAAATCTTGGTTGTGTAACTCACTCTTCTAAAGCCTGTCCTTCTTAAAACGTGCGACGGTAGTCTAAGTAGCTGTTTTTATTACCTACCCAAATTTTCATATGAAAAAAATATGAAACTCTCCCTCGAAACCTAGTCATTAGGGCTTCATTTCTGACCCCGTGAACTGGGTGTAAATAGTATACACCCTCCCCTATCCATCGAAGCTAGCGATGTGTGCGGGGGGCACCCCCCAAATCCGATTTAGGACTCCTAACAACTATATAATTAGGGAACAGGAGGGAATTATTACGACCATGCCTCACGCTGTATTCGCAGGACTAGTACTCATCGCGATGGCCATGTATTTCGGAATGAGTGGAGGAACGATGCCTGCTAAGCTGTTTTCTCCGCAAGAGACTTAAATACGTATCGAACGTTCTCTAGATAGAATAGAAGCCAACGAGGGAGATCTTATGAACGGCCATTTAATGATAACTGACGCTAACAAACGGGAGGACTTAGGATGCCGATAAACATTGAGAGCATTGACCCGACGCGTGCGGCCTTGGTGGTCATCGACATGGAAAATGATTTCGTTGCTCCCGGAGCACCCTTCGAGGTCAAAGCCGCGCGACAATTGTTGCCAAAACTCAAACAGGTCATCGGCTTTTGCCGCGACGTGGGAATTGGCGTCATCTACACCACGCATGTGCACCGCCGTGGCGGCTCGGACGCCGGCCGCTTTGCCGACATCTATCCGCCAATCGCTGATGGCGTTGGGCTCGTCGATGGCACGCCGGGCATCGAGATTTACGACGAGATCGCGCCCCGGCCCGACGAGATCGTCATCAAGAAGCATCGCTACAGCGCCTTCTTCGCCACCG
This sequence comes from uncultured Spirochaetales bacterium, assembly GCA_964403555.1. Taxonomy (GTDB): domain Bacteria; phylum Myxococcota_A; class UBA9160; order UBA9160; family UBA6930; genus UBA6930. The sequence continues at coordinate 4,992 of CAYOGP010000152.1, forward strand.
ATCTCGACGTGATCCTGCGCGGACGCGGCATCGATACGGTAATCGTCGCCGGTGTGACGACAGAGGATTGCTGCCACGCCACGGCGCGCGATGCCATGTTCAACGACTACCATGTCGCCTTCCTCTCCGATTGCACCGGCACCTACGACTATCCGGACATGGGCTACGGTGAGCTCCCAGCGGATGAGGTGCACCGCTCCAGCCTCATCATCTTGGCGTTTTCCACCGCCCATGTGATGACGGCCGACGAGCGTATGGCCAGGGTGGCGGTG
>CAYOGP010000153.1:0-5215 GCA_964403555.1 uncultured Spirochaetales bacterium
CGGTTGGAGCAAACACTTCGTTCGCGATGCTTATCTGGCTGGGATGTATCGCCCACTTGCCTGCCGCACCAAGCTGATAAGCCCAGCTAGCTTCACGCCTGTAACCTTCAGGGTCTTTGAAGTCGGCAAAAGGCCCATCGACAGCGTCTATACCTGCAGCCTTACACGCACATATGAGTCGGTTTCTGTGGTAGGACCAGAGATCACCGGGATACCTCAGGGTTGGATCAGGAATCGGACCGATGCGTATTCCCTGACTCGCGGAAAAGTCACCGAAGCCAAGGATGAGTGCCTCCAGTCGAGGGCAGCAGGTTGCTATTTCTTCGACGCGCGCTAATGCTTCGGTTTCTTCTACGAGGGCTTCGAGTCCAATCTTGTGAGGAAGTTTTAGCTTCAATTCCAGCTCTTCCAAAAGCGTGTCGAAGAACCAGACGTCTCGAGGTCCTTTAATCTTTGGGATAATTATTATGTCGATAAATTCGCCTGCGTTCTCAACGAGGTGAACTACGTCTTCGTATGCCCATTGCGTATCTGTTGAGTTGACCCGGACTGCTCGGATCGTATTTCCCCAATCTAGTTCCCTTAATCCTCGAGCGGCGTTATCTCTAGCTTTTTCCTTGAGCGGCGGCGCGACGGCATCTTCAAGGTCGAGGAAGACCAAGTCCGCTCCACTCTCGGTCGATTTTTGGATCATATGCTCATTTGAAGCGGGGGTTGCCAATTCGGACCGTCTTAATCTTTCAGGCATTTTATTCCTATCTCTTGATCTCGAACTCATCAAGAATGTCATTAGTATGTTCCCCGAGGTGTGGGGCTCGACGGTACACACCCGCCGGTGTTTTTGTAAGTTTTATAGAAGCATTGGCCATAGTAATCGGGGAGTCGGAGCCAGGGTACTCTACTTCCTGAAGCATATTACGTGCGGCCACATGGGGATCTTTGAAAATATCTGCAGGTGTATGCACTGGGCCTACTGGGACTCTGCCTGAGAGAAGTTCTACCACCTCGGTCATTGTTTTGTCGGATGCCCAGTTTTCAATAAGGGTTCTAATGGAACTTCTGTTCTTTACTCGATTGGCGGTGTCTTTGTAGTTCGGGTCTCGACCGAGTTGAGGCTCTCCGACTATCTCGCAAAGAATTCTCCAATGTTTATCTGTTGGAGCCGCAATAGCGATGGAACCTTCTCCCGTATTGTAAATTTCAAAGGGACATAGAGATGGGTGCTCATTACCCGATGGCGGGTGTAGCTCGCCGGTCTGGTCGTATATGTAGATTAAGGCTTCTCCCATCGTTAGCATGGCGTCATACATTGATACATCAAGAAATTGACCTTGTTCGGTCGTTCGAGAATTTAAGACCGCCGAGACAACCCCGAGGGCTGCTAAGGTCCCTGGGTAGACGTCACCAACGGCGGGCCCAGCTCTGACGCCGCTTGAGCCTTTTTCGCCAGTACTCGAGACGACCCCGCCCATACACTGCGCCACTATATCGAAGGCAGGCCAGTTGGCGTAGGGACTCTCTCCCGTTCTCGGGTCACCGAATCCTCGAACCGCTGCGTAAACAAGTCTCGGGTTTAGGCTTTGTAGTTTTTCAAACGAGAGATCTAGTCGGTCCATAACTCCAGGACGAAAATTCTCTACGATGACGTCGACTTTTCCTATCATTGCTAAAAACGTTTTCTTATCGGAGGGGTCCTTAAGATCGAGAACGATGCTTCTCTTGTTCCTATTCACAGCCGCGAAGTATGCTCCATAGTCGGTCTCTTTTCGGTTTGGAGCAAAAGGGCCAAGGGTTCGAGTCATGTCTCCTTCCGGAGATTCAATCTTAATTATATCCGCACCGAGATCACCTAGTAGCATTGTGCAAAACGGGCCGGCGAGTGCTCTGGTTAAATCGAGAACACGTAGGCCTGAGAGAGGCCCCTGACGAGGTTCAAGAACCGGAGTGGCAGTCACTTATTGCTCCAGTGGCTTTTGCGTTTAATTAACACTTCACGCTCTCCTTCGAAAACTACAGTACCGCCCTGGTTTACTCCCCAATGTTTAAATCGAATGATTCCCGCATCGTCTTGGTCTGGGTTACGCTTTTCTAGAACCTCTGTGTATGCGGTCAAGGAGTCGCCGTGAAACACTGGTGAAAGGAAGCGAAGCTTATCCAGTTTTAGCTCCGCAAGAGCGTTTTCCGCTGTGTCCTGGGTTGTTAGGCCAACTACCAGTGAACCTGTAACTAATCCGAATACTAATCGTTTTCCATAAGCCGTGTTTTTCATGCGGTGTTCATTGTAGTGTCCATCAGCAGTGTTCATGACCATCTTAGTAATAGTTTGGTTTTCAAATTCACCAACAGTGGTACCTCTTGAATGATGAATTTTTTGGCCAACTTCGAAGTCTTCGAAATAAGTAGAAGAGCTGGTAAGTAAGGAACTGTTTGTAGTCATCTGATGTCCTAGCGTTTTTTTGCTTTTGGAAGGAGAGAGTCAGAAATAATCTTTTGTTGAATTTCGGAAGTCCCTTCAAATATTCGAGTTAGTCGAGCGTCACGCCAATATCGTTCGATTGGGTACTCTGTTGTGTAACCCGCGCCTCCATAAATCTGGAGTCCTTCACTAGTAACACGTTCAGCCATGTCACTCGCGAAAAGTTTGCACATCGCAGCTTCGCGCGCACGCATAACGCCTAGGTCAGCATCGTTGGCGACCGAATACATTAGTGCGCGAGACGCCTCGACTTCAGTAGCCATGGTTGCAATCTTAAACCTGATGGCTTGAAAATCCGAAATCGGCTGATCGAACTGGATCCTTTCTTGTGCATAGGTGATGCAATCTTCAACCGCACCTCTGGCTAGTCCTATTGCACGTGCCGCCGTATGGACGCGAGGCACTGCCATCCATCGGGCCGTTTTTTTGAATCCTTCTTGATCGTCTTCACTGCTCTTGTTCTTTCCAATAATGTACTCTTTCGGAATTCGGTAATTATCAAATGACAGTTCCCATGTTTTCCATCCGTGATACCCGATCTTACGCATCGGAGTTCCCGAAATACCCTCAGGAAAACTTCCCTTTTCCTTGGGTATGTAGAACTGTTTGATTCCAGCGTGTCTGCTTGTTGGGTCGTAGGGCTGAGTTCTTGCCACCAAAACGATAAAGTCGGAGCCGTCCGCAAAGGTCACCCACATTTTTTGTCCGTTGATAACCCACTCATCGCCATCGAGCTCGGCGCGGCAACGAATAGATGCGATATCGGACCCCGCACCGGGCTCTGACATTGCGAATGATCCTAGGAATTCTCCGCGCGCCATTTGGCGTAGGCGTTCGTCCTGATCCTCAATGGGAAGATCTCCAACTCCGACAAAGGTAGCTCTGGCAATAATGCTGGCTACGCTCATCCAAGCTCTGGATAGTTCCTCGGTTACGAGACAATACTCGAACACGCCAAGTCCCAGTCCGCCAAATTCTTCGGGAAGCATGATCCCAAAAAAGCCCAATTCACCCATTTTTTTTCTAAGGTCATCAGGAATGATTCCTTTTTCAGGATCGAGTTCGTTCGCAATAGGTAAGACTTCGTTCATGGCAAACTCTCGAGCCATTTCCTGAATGGCTCGACGTTCGTCTGTTGCATATGCCGCGGGGATGTCGGTGTTTAGTTCATATACTTGACTCATAAAAAGCTCCTAAAAAAGGGGGCAAGTTGGATAAAAGAGATCAAAGTGCTTCGCTTCCTCGCTTCGAGACCAGATTTGTCCTTTCGTAGTCTATTACAAGAAGGCCGTCCTGGTTTCTTCCTTGGGTTTTCCAAGTCACGATGCCGTGCGTTGGTCGGCTCGCGGATTCTCTTACGGAGATCACGGTGCTTTTTGCGTAAAGTGTATCTCCTGGATAGACGGGTTGATGAAAATTCACGTCGTTCACACCTAGAAAAGGTCCTCCGGCCTCAGAAAGGTCTTCAACAGACATGCCTACGACCGTGCAGAGTACTAGCAGTGGGTGAGCGACCATTCCTGTGTACCCATGTCGCTTCGCGTAGTCGTCATTCGTATAGATGGGTGTATAGGCTAGGATGGTGCTTGCGAAGAGCCCATTTTCGCCCGAAGTGATCGTCCTGCCCCAGTGATGCTGAAACTCTTGCCCTTCACTAAAATCCTCGAACTTATTACCTTTTTCAGAAATTTTAAATTGTGTGAAATCAATTTCAGTCAAGGTCCGACCCCTTCTATCGTTTCTTTCTTCTAAATGTGAAGGCCTAGTCTTTCTTACCACTAGAAACTAGGCATTGCCAATGCGGTGGGTTAACACAGAACTGGAACTCAGCCCAGTAGATCTACTTAGCGTCGAGGTTGTGGGCAACTAAGTGCTTGGCGCGTTAGCATCCGTGCTTGGTTAAGGAAGCCGGAGTGGCGGAACTGGTAGACGCAGGGGATTCAAAATCCCCCGAGGTTCACCCCTCGTGCGGGTTCGAATCCCGCCTCCGGCACCAACCTCCAGGAGATCGATTTCCCCGAAGGGAGAATCGATCTCCTGGAGGGCCGAGGCCGAACTTAGGACGATGAAGGATCTTTGAGGGTCCGGAGGAATCCAAATGGGTTTGAAGCCATTATTAAAAGCTGAACAGTTTGATCGCTATCGGCGGCATTTGAACTTGCCGGAGTTTGGGGTTGATGGTCAAAGGAAGCTTTTAGAAGGGAGTGTTCTACTGGTCGGAGCAGGTGGCCTTGGGTGTCCTAGCGCGCTTTATCTAGCTGCCGCTGGGGTGGGCCGCATCGGTCTGATCGATGACGATGTCGTGGATCTTTCAAATCTGCAGAGACAAATTTTGTATGGCACTCCTGACGTTGGAAGGCTGAAGGTGGAAGTAGCGAAAGAACGGGTCGCACATTTAAATCCTGAGGTAAATCTTGAAATTCATGCCACCCGTTTGACTTCGGATAACGCTCTTGACCTCTTGAGGGATTACGATGTGATTGTAGATGGCACTGATAATTTTTCGACAAGGTATTTAACAAACGATGCATGTTCCCTTTTAGGGAAACCTTGTGTCTATGGAGCAATCTTGCGTTTTGAAGGGCAAGTCTCAGTCTTCGATGCACAACGGGGTCCATGTTACAGGTGCCTGTTTCCAGAACCTCCACCGCCTGGATCGGTTCCTTCATGCGCCGAAGGAGGCGTCCTGGGTGTTTTGCCTGGTGTAGTAGCTATGTTGCAGGCGACGGAGGCTGTAAA
>CAYOGP010000154.1:0-5210 GCA_964403555.1 uncultured Spirochaetales bacterium
GAACCTATTAGATTGTCCTAGTTGAAAACGAATTCTTTTCGAGGATAACAGGAGGTTTTGATTGGTAACGTCTTTTGGAAATAAGTTTAGAACTCTTAAGCTTTCTCGAGATAAATTTTTTCGTTTTCCCGTAGCCAATTTTCGAAGGATATCTCTGTAACGTTGTCTTGTTGGTTTGAGCTTACGCTCAAGCGCTCGTCCGCGTGTTTTATCTACACGAAACTTTTCGTAAATTATGCTCAAATCCTTCTCGTCATGGAAATAACCGTAACGAGTACTCGCATCGGTAAAAACTTTTTTCCAAAACTTGACCCGAGTTTCAATAGAGTTTGGACGTGCGAAAGTAGGCTGTGTTTTAATCGGCTCTGCATTGGATGCAGTACTGAGGATACTCCAGATCAAGAATATCGTGAGCATTTGCCAGCCCCAGACAGGAATTTTTGCAGCAGTGTGTGCTGTCATTCGCTTTTCTTTATCGAAATTAAATAATTTGAAAGATTTGCGACCGAGCTCCATCTTCAACTTTCTACTACTCCGTGTGACTGTCATTTTTATTTCTTGCGACGTTTTTTTCTATCCTTACGTGCTTGTTTTCTTTTCCGTTTTTGTGCCTGTCGACGTTTAGCCTCAGCTTTTACATTTTTAGACACTGGAGCGCCGATTAAGGACTGATCAAAGGGTAGGCTCCCTCCCCCTCCCATTGCTCCAGAGAGTTTTCCAAAGGGGCCTTTGCCAGAACCCATTTGAGACATGAAGTCGCGCATTTGATTAAAACGTTGAATAAGGCTTGTAACGTCCTTGCTAGTACGGCCACAACCTTTCGCTATGCGGTTTGCACGACTTGTTTCTATCACTTCTGGTGACTTGCGTTCTTGAACCGTCATGGACTGAATTATTGATTCGACCTTCAGGAGTTCTTTTGGGTCGACTTGATCAGCCATACCGCCCATCATTGGTAACTTCCCTAAGACTTCTTTTATGGATCCCATCTTTTGGATGGTTCTCAACTGTTTCAGAAGGTCATCCATGCCGAATTTTCCTGAAAGGAGTCGCTCGGCTTCCTGTTCGGCCTTCTCGGCATCCACTACTGCTTCGAAGTCTTGAACTAGACCAACGATGTCCCCCATCCCAAGAATTCGTGAAGCAATGCCTTCTGGTCTGAAAGATTCCAGCTTGTCTAGGGTCTCTCCTGTGCTCAAAAACTTGATTGGTACCCCAGTTACTGATTTGATCGCTAAGGCTGCCCCTCCTCGCGCATCGCCATCGAGTTTGGTGAGGATGAGACCATCGAGAGGGAGGCTCTCATGAAATGCTTTCGCAACATTCACAGCATCTCGGCCCATTAGTGAGTCGCAAACAAATAAGGTCTCGGAGGGAGATACCGTTGTCGATATTTCTTGAATTTCGGACATCATATCGGCGTCTAATACTGTTCGTCCTGCAGTGTCATACAAGATGGAGTCGAATTTCTCGGTTTCGAGTCGCTGCTCAGCTTCTTTGCATATATCTACCGGTGTCTGATCTTTTGATCCCACATGAACAGCGACATCGATACTTTTGCCCAAGGTAACTAGTTGCTCTGCAGCTGCAGGTCTGTAAGTATCGGCTGCTACAAGAAGGGGGTACCTACCTTCTTCTTTTAGATGGCGCGCCAGCTTTCCTGCAACGGTTGTTTTCCCCACCCCCTGAAGTCCAGCTAGCAGTATTGAAATTACTCCTTTTTTCGACTTGAGTTCCGCTCCTGTAGGGCCCATCAAGTCAATAAGTTCTTCCTGGCATATGGCTATAAAATGTTGACCGGGTGTTACCTTGCGGAGGCGTCCCGAAGAATCTCGTGTTCTTGTCTCGACTTTCTCCCCCAGACTCCGATTCTTCACTCTTTCCAGGAAGTCTTTTACCACCTCGAAATCGACGTCTGCCTCAAGAAGGGACATTCGCACGTTGCGAAGAGCCTCCGAGACGTTTTCTTCCGAAAGGTTCTTAGCGCCGGTCAGGCGATCCCGAGCATTTTTGAATCCGGTTGTGAGCGTTTCGAGCATCAAATATCTCCAGTACTGCAGATTAGCGGTCTGTACATCACGGCCAAGTCTCGTTATCGGGTTATGATTATGACTGGCCAGGTAAAATGGCCGGTTTCAAGGAGGTTCTCTAGTGGCAATTGAGGTCGAGGCTCAGATTACTGGCAATATTTGGAAGATTGAAAAGGCTGTAGGAGACGAAGTGGCAGAGGGTGATATTCTGATCATCATGGAGTCAATGAAGATGGAGATCCCAGTTGAGTCCCCCGCTGGCGGTAGGTTGAAAGAGTTCAAGGTCCAAGAAGGGGACAGTGTTGAAGAGGGGGCAATTCTCGCAGTTGTCGAGTGAGTCGAGCGTGCACCTTGATATCCGCCCAATGCAGGCCAGAGATCGAGATTCTGTAGTGGAGCGTTTGTCGCGTAAGCCTCTGGAGAATCTTTTACTGATTGACGCGGCCTCCAAAGTAGGAGAAGTGCCTTCGACAGGCGACCCTGCGGTACAGGTGTTACTAGCTGAGTGTGAGGATCGTTTGGTTGGAGTGGCAGCTTTGCAACCAATCGTGACCGTGGAATTTGGAATTTCAGAGGCAGTTTTAGCAGAATTACTCCCCCACCTCGGGGCAGTGTCGTCGGGTTTATTGAAGACTCGGCTTGTTATTGCCGATAGCGTGTGGCCTATGCTTGAGTCGTCCGGTCGGCGAAAGGTTTTGGATCGAATAGAGCAAGGATATGCCGTTAGTGGGCGTGATCTTCGACCGTATGAAGTTCCCGGAGGGGGGCACATGCGGTCGGCTAGTGCGGAGGATCTTCCAGATTTGGTTGACGCAGCACGATCTAGTCTCAAAGAAGAGGACCGACGTGACCCTTTTGATGGTAATCCTTATGCGTTTCGTGGATGGGTGGCATCTCGCATGCCCAGGGCTCGGGTTATAGATTTTGAAGGCGAACTTTGTTTCGTGGGCTATGCCGATGTGCAACTCGAATCTGGGTGGCTCCTTCAGGGGGTGTACACTCCAGGCCCCCGCCGTCGTAGCGGTTTTGCTGCGGCGGGAGTCTCGGACCTTTGCAGGTGCGCGTTTTCTTCGGGTGCTTCACACGTACAGCTGGCAGTTGTTCAAGGAAATAAGCCAGCCGAAGAGCTTTATCGTAAGCTTGGATTTCGAGAAACTGAGCAGTTTCGTACAATTTTGTTCCGCTGAGATTTATCGCCACAAGGAGTTTGCCCCTCTATCTGCAGCATGTCACCTTTCAAAACTCGTTAGACTCTTTAGTACGGAGGGAGGTCCTTTTGGTTAGCAGCAAGAAAGACGGTAGGGATATGCTCTATGAGCGAGGTGAACGGTATGAGGAATTGTTGGGTTTGGAAGCGCGGCTGGCGGCTGCCCTAAGTGACGGTTAGGCTCGGCTGTTCATGAAATATGCATCTTCTACAATCGATGCCGTGCTTAACGGTTCAGTTTTGGACTTTGAGAAAAGAGGAGGTCTAATAACTGCGATCACTCAAGATGGAGATACCGGAGAGGTACTCATGGTTGCCTATATGAATAAGGATTCTCTGCGTAGGACTTTAGAGACCGGTGAGGCCGTCTATTGGAGCACTTCACGAAGGCGCTTATGGCATAAAGGTGAAGAAAGTGGAAATGTTCAGATGGTGCGGGAGATTCGCGTGGATTGCGATGGTGATGCGATAGTTTTAAGCGTAGATCAACATGGGGGTGCAGCATGCCATACCGGGAAACGGAGTTGCTTTTTTAATAAGTTGGATAAGGAAGGCTTTTGCGACGATGGTGTAAATGTTTTTGATCCTAAAGAGGTATACAGTAAATGAGTTCGCGGGATATCGGTTATGAATAAAAAACGCATCCGGTTGGGGCTTCCGAAAGGAAGCCTCCAGGATACGACCGCAAAGCTTTTTCGTCTGGCTGGCTATAACATCGAGTTTCCATCTCGCTCTTACTATCCCCGCATCGATGACGATGAGATCGAGTGCGTGTTAATTCGCGCTCAAGAGATGGCGCGTTATGTTGCTCAAGGTGTGCTTGATTGTGGGATTACAGGACTTGACTGGGTTCGCGAAACAAATGCTGACGTGCGAGAACTTGCTGACCTAAAGGCTCCTTGGCCGAATTATCGTACGGTACGTTGGCTTTTGGCAGTAAAGGACAGCTCTCCCTTCGAAACGGTCGAGGATCTGGGAGGCAAAAGGATTGCAACTGAAGCGGTCGGGTTAACCTGCGCATTTCTGAGAGAGAAGGGTGTAAGTGCCGAGGTGGAATTTTCCTATGGTGCGACGGAGGTCAAGCCACCACTCTTGGCAGATGCCATCGTGGACGTTTCTGAAACGGGATCAAGTATACGTGCGAATAATCTTAGGGTTCTAGAAACCGTAATTGAAAGTACACCTCGATTTATTGCTCACGGACCGTCGCTTGAAAACACATGGAAAGAAGACAAAATTGAGAGGATGCTTCTGCTTTTACGCGGAGCAATCGCGGCATCTGGGCAAGTAGGTCTGATGATGAATGCGCCCCGCAAAAATCTTGAAGTTCTAATAGCTCTTCTGCCAGCCTTGGGCACACCTACCGTTTCGGGCCTTACCAACCAGGACTGGATAGCCATTAATACCGTGATACCAGAATCGGCCGTTCGAGATTTGTTGCCAAAGCTAGTAGAAAACGGTGCGACTGGAATAGTTGAATACCCGCTAAGCAAGATTATCGCGTAGGCTTGTATGCATTCTCTCCTGATTCGACTTCTCAGGATTTTCCCAGACTACCTTGAAACTGCTCGAGAGTGTTTGTCGACCGGATCGAGTCGTCGGTTAGAGGTCGTGCATGCAGTGATATTTAGAAAGGATAAAATTCTGTTTGCTCTTCGTGCGCATTTGAGAGGGTGGGAACTTCCTGGTGGAGGTGTTCTACCTGGTGAGTCCGAAGAAACTGCCCTGATTCGCGAGGTCAAGGAAGAGACAGGTCTCGAGGTCACGATTGAAAGAAAAGTAGGATCGTATCACCGTACCGGTCTCGTACCTCACAAGGCCTCGGTATTTAGGTGTCAGGTAGATTCCGGTTTTATGACGCCAAGTGAAGAAACACCGCATTTGGCTTGGTTTAGGTTACAGGAACTCCCCTCTACACTGTTTCCATGGTTTAGAAGCGAACTTTTCGATGCGCTAGCCAACTATGAAGAAGA